>CAYFJD010000107.1:0-3408 GCA_964343285.1 uncultured Nitrososphaerales archaeon | reverse complement strand
TACGGCGACGCACGGAGGGGCGCCCCGAGCTTCTCCAGGGCCATCGCGGTACCCAGGGGGGGCGGGGGGGGGTACTCGGACATAGGGGCGGCCGGGGTCCGCGACCCCGCCACCGGGAACATCAGCTGGGGGGAGGGGGAAGGGGTCTACCTCGGGTGGAGGCCCGCCTCCCCCTCGGGGGTCGAGGGGCTAGAGGACGCCCTGGTGGACTTCCAGTCCCAGACATACATGGCCGGCGGGGAGATCGAGGGGCTGGCGAAGGTGATGAGGAGGACGAAGTACCCGAGGATCCTGGGCAGCGCCGCCCTCGGGGTGGCGTACGTGGCGGTCGGGGCGGCCGACGCGTTCGTGGCCCACTACGGGGGCCTCAGGACGTTCGACTGCGTCCCCTCCATCTTCCTCCTGGAGTCGGCGGGGGGCTACGTGGCCCCGATAGGCCTGGACCTCGACTCCCTCGAGCTGGACACGGGCGAGCGCCTGAGGTTCTTGGCGGCGGGCTCCAGGAGGCTCCTGGAGGAGCTGATAGAGGTCCTCGGCCTGGGGCCGGAGGTCCGCGCCGCCATCAGAGGTGGTAGGGCTTCCCGCTGAGCGCCACCTCCGGGACCCTGTCCCTGTAGCGCGAGAGGAACTCCAGGTCCCTCTTCCTGTCCCTCAGCTTGTCCGGGAGCATGTGCGGGATCTCGTCTATTATCGGGTACCAGCGGCCGCAGTTGGGGCAGACGAGGATCCCGTTGACCACCACGTGCCTCATGCACTCGGCGCAGTTCTTGGCGTACTCCTTCCTGTCCACGCCCCTCATATCGGAGCCCCTGAAGGCGCAGAAGAGCTCGCAGGGGGCCTCGTCGAGCTTCACCTCCACGTCCTCGACCCTCTCCTCGAAGGCGTAGAGCTTCAGGGGGAACCCCTTGCACATGGGGCAGGCGAGGACGTCGAGCAGCCAATACCTCACGCGATCCCGCGAGCGCGGCCCCTTAAAAGAGTGTCAGGGGGTTCGATTCCCTTTTTACTTCCCCCCGCCCACTCGGGGCGTGGACAGGTACGTGGTGGGGATAAGCGGGGCCAGCGGCGTCGTCTACGGGGTGAGGCTCGTCAGGGCCCTCCTGTCCATGGGGTACGAGGTGCACGCCGTCGTGAGCGACGCCGCCAGGCTGACGGCGAGGTACGAGCTGGACGTCCCCCTGGAGGACGCCCTGGCCGGAGCCCGTGTTTACGGGGAGGATCGGCTCGACGCCCCCCTCTCCAGCGGCAGCTTCATCACGAAGGGGATGGTCGTGGCCCCGTGCAGCATGAGGACCCTCGCGTCCGTGGCCCACGGGATCGAGGACAACCTGCTCACGAGGGCGGCGATGGTCCACCTGAAGGAGAGGCGCAGGCTCGTGCTGCTCGTCAGGGAGGCGCCGCTGAGCACGGTCCACCTGGAGAACATGCTGAGGGCGTCGATCGCGGGGGCCATAATAATGCCCGCCTCCCCCGGGTTCTACGGCAGGCCCAGGACCGTGGACGACCTGGTTGACTCGATCGTCGGCAGGGTGCTGGACCTCCTCGGGATCGAGAACTCGCTCGCAAGGAGATGGGCGGGCCCCGACGAGGGCCGATTCCTCGACCGCCAGCCTCCAGTCCCCGGGGGGCAGGGGGACCTCGGGGAGCGAGGCCGCGCGCTCCGCGCAGGCGCGGTCCCCGTAGCCGGCCACGACGCAGCAGCCCTCGGCGCGCCCCGCCCTGGCGATCGCCTCGTCTATCCTGTCCGTGCGCATGAGCCTGAGGAGGAGGTCCACCTCCGGCCTCCTGGCGACGCACACCCCCCTCCTCCTGGACTCGTACGCCTGGGCGGCGGCCACGAGCGCGAACTCCAGGCCCGGCACGGCGCCGCAGGGGACTACCTGCACCACGCAGCCCGCCGGCCACCCGGCCTCCCCCAGGCGCCCGCAGGGGACGGCGCGCGCGAACGCCACTGCCTCCCCGCTCATCCGAAGACCACCAGCCTGTCCTCGTACCTCCTGCCGCGGAACTCGGAGTTGGGCGGGAGGACCCTCGCCCCCGCCGCCCTCCTCCTCAGGAGCTCGAGGTCCGGCTCCTCCGACCTCAGGACTTCCAGCGGGACGTCGAGGCCCACGGGCCTGGCGCCGAACACGTGCCTCGTGCTCCTGGGCGGGAACAGGTCCCCGGACGCGGCCGCCACCACGACCTCCACCTTGAGGGGGACGGGCACGTAGACGACCGCCGCCCCCGACCCGAGGGCCCCCTCCACCTCGGGGTCCGGAACGAGGGCGACCCGAGACCCCCTGCCCCAGAGCCCCCTCGCGACCCTGTGGGCCTCGAGGCACCCGCCGAGGGGCCTGCTGAGGTAGGAGGGGCCGGAGGGCATCAGGACGGCGGCGCGCCCCCTGGAGGAGTCGACGGCCTCCGCGGCCCTCCTCCAGTCCTCCACCTTCGCCATTCCGCCCTCCTCCGCGGCCTCCCTCGCGGATCCCGGGTCCAGGGACCTCAGCCAGCGGCCCAGCTCTATCCCCGGGTCCTCGTAGTCCACGAGGGCCACCGCCGCCCAGCGGGCCCCCAGCTCCCTCAGGGCCGCGAGCCTGTGAGCTCCGTCCAGGACGGACATGGTCGCGGCGTCGACCATCAGGGGGTCGGACTGGAAACCGTCGGACCTCATGGACTCGACGAGGGAGGAGACCCCCCTCTCCTCGACCTCCTCGTGGGGCCTCAGGTAGTCGAGGCGGACGAAGCCCACTCGGAGCCCCAGGTCGCGGAGGTCTAGGACACGAGCGGCGCTCAAGCGGCCGCCCCCTCCTCCCCTCCCTCCCCCTTCGCCCTCGACACGTACCTGGTTATGTACCCCGCCAGGGCGTTCCTCAGGTACTTCGACTCCACGACCACGAGCTCCTCCAGCGCCCTCTTGTTGTGCTCGAAGTCGTCGGTGAACCTGTCGGGGTACCTCCTCAGTATCTCCTCCGCTATCTTCCTCAGCTTGGCCATTGTCCGGCTCTCCGCCCGTCCGAATAAAAATTCTTCTGTGGTAATTTCCGCACCGTGGGGCCGCGCATCGCCCGAAACTGGCAGAAATCGACGAAAAGAGCTTTATATGGGCGCCGTTCGCCACGAACACGGCATGTCGGAGTCGGATATCAAGGCGGCGGCAATTTACCGCATATTCAAGAAGGCTGGCGCCCAGAGGGTCGGGGAGGACGCGATAGAGGACTTCCGCGGGGCCCTCGAGGACATAGGCCTCGACATAGCCAAGAGGGCGGTGGAGTTCGCCACCCACGCGGGGAGGAAGACGGTGAAGGCGTCCGACGTCAGGCTCGCGATAAAGACGTACCTGTCGTCCCATCGAACGACGGTGGTGGAGGGCTAGCGCGCCGCGGGGACCGCCTCCGCCTCTGGCTGGAGGACCCCCACGAGCCTCCC
>CAYFJD010000106.1:0-3431 GCA_964343285.1 uncultured Nitrososphaerales archaeon | reverse complement strand
CCCAACTCCTCCCCCAGGGCCCCGAACTCGCGCTCGAACTCCCCCTCGTCGTAGATGGCCACCGCCCTCGCCCCGCGGACGGCCCTGAGGACCTCCTTCCTGGCGCCGCCGGATCCTAGGACGAGCCCGGCCTTCGCGAGGGCCAGCTCCCTCGCGAGGTGCTCCGCCCCGCCCGCGTCCTTGAAGCCGGCCCCCAGGTAGGCCGCGTCCAGATCCTTGACGTGCTTCAGCACCCAGGAGGCCGCCCCCCTCGTCAGCTTCTGGTCCGGCAGGGGGAGCACCGACAGGTCGGGGGATAGGCACCTCACCGGGTCCGCGATCCTGCTCGGGACTGCCAGGACCACGTCCTCCACGCCGGAGTAAAGCGCTGCCGCCCCCGCCAGGACGGGATCCCTATGGTTGATCCAGCTGCCGCCGAGGACCAGGACCCTGCGCCTCCTGCGGTCCTTGGCCGGCATCCAGCTGGCCACTTCCTCGACCGTGACGCGCCTCATCCCCGCATCCCACCACCGTTACTAGGAGCCTCCTGGAGGTCCTCGGCCCGTCCAGCTCCACGAGGAATATGTTCTGCCACGTCCCGCGCGCAAGCCTCCCTTCCACGACCGGGAGGGACCTGGACTGCCCTATGAGGGCGGCGGCCAGGTGCGCGTGGGCGTTATCGTCGATGCGGTTGTGCAGGTAGGCGCGGTCCTTCGGGAAGAGCTCGCGTATCGCCCTGACGATGTCCGCCAGCAGCCCCTCCTCGTGCTCGCTGGCGATCACGGCCGCGGTCGAGTGCGGCACCGAAACTAGGCAGATCCCGGACTTCACGCCGGACTCCGCGACCGCGCGCTCCACGTCCTCGGTCACGTCCACGAGCTCGACCTCGGCCGAGGTGGAGTAGATGAACTCCCTGGACGCGGTCCTCAACCCCTCGGAGTACTCCCGCATCCCCTTTATGCGTTCGGCCGCCTCCCCAGGGCGGACTCCAGGAAGTCCACCACGTGGACGGCCAGGGCGCGCTTGTGGAGCGGCGGGAGGGGCTCCACGCGGTCCCTCGAGACGAGGATCAGCCTGTTGTACTCGCTCCCGAAACCCAATCCCCTCTCCGATACGTCGTTCACCGCGACGGCGACGACCCCTGGGTGCTTCCTCATGTACTCCCTCCCCTCGACCGCCAGCTCGTCGTCCGATAGGCGGCCGTAGACGGCCCTGAAGGCGAGGACCGGTATCCTGGAGGCCAGCGCGTCCACGACCTTCGGCGTCGGGATCAGCCTGACCTCGAGGGCCCCCTCCTCCGTCGGTATCTTGTAGTTCGCAGCCCTCTCCGGCCTGAAGTCGGCCGGGGAGGCCGTGGCGACGGCGAAGTCCGGCCGGAACTCGTCGAGCAACCTCGCGGCCGCCTCCACCATCTCCTCCGTCGTCTCGACGCGCACTACCCTGGCGCCCCTCGGCATCTCCACGGCGGCGGGCCCGACCACCACCGCGACCTCCGCGCCCCTCGCGAGGAGCTCCCTCGCCACGTAGGCGCCGGTCCTGCCGCTGCCCCTGTTCGTTATTATCCTGACAGGGTCTATGCGCTCGAGGGTGGGTCCCGCGGTGACCAACGCCCTCATCCCCTTCAGGCTCTTCCTCCTCAGGGAGGCGATGACCGCCTCCAGTACCTCCTCCGCCGGGGCCATCTTCGCCTTTCCCTCCTCCAGGATCGGCCCCACGACGCGGATCCCCATCGACTCGAGCTCCCCCAGGGCGCGGGCGACCGCCGGGTTCCTGTACATTTGCTCGTGCATGGCCGGCACGACCACAATGGGCTTCCCGGCCCCCAGGGCCACGTTGACGAGGGCCGTCACAGGGTCGGACGCGTCCCCCGTCGCTATCCTGGATATCGTGGTGGCGGTGGCCGGGGCGACGAGCACGACGCCGGCCGATCCCGGCCCCTCCCCTCCCAACTCTACGTGCTCCAGGGCGCCCGTGAGCTCCGTGATCGGCTCGTTTCCCGTCGCCCAGCGCAGGAGCTCGGGGCCCACTAGCTTCGCCGCTGCGCCCGTCATGACCGGCACGACGTCCGCCCCGTGTCTTATGAGGAGCCTCGCCAAGTCCACCGACCTGTAGGCGGCGGCGCTCCCCGTCACGCAGAGCGCGACCTTGACGCCCCTGAGGAGGCCCGTGATTGTGCCCCTTATCCTGTCTACGTCCGCCGGCACGCCCGCGCTCCGCGCCGCCGAAATTTAAGGCCGCCTAGGGCCTCCTGCCCTCGTAGAAGCCCCTGATGTCCTCCAAGTATGGCCACCTCTCCCTCCTCGCGCGTATCTCGTCCAGATCCAGGTGGACGACCTCCGTGGTCTCCTTCCTCCCCAGCTCCACGAGGACCTTCCCCTCGGGCGAGGCCACGACGCTGTTCCCCTCCACCCTCCTGCCGTCCTTGTAGACCGCTTCCGCCAGGTTGACGACCGCGAAGAAGACCGTGTTCTCCGCGGCCCTCGATTGGGCCATCGCCCTCCAAAGATATATCCTGTCGAACGGTATGGACGCCGGATTTATCACGAGGTGCGCGCCCTCCAGGGCCGGGAGGCGGACCAGCTCCGGGTAGCTGGCGTCCACGCAGATGACGACTCCCGCCTTCCCACCCGGGAAATCGAAGGACGAGGGGCCGTCCCCCGGCGCCACCTCGAGCCTCTCCCCCACGGCCCTGGACGGGAACCTCTTGGAGGCCTCGGAGACGAGGCCGGCCGCCGACACCGCCCTGGAGACCACGACGGGGCGCCCCTTCCTGGGAGCGACGTACCCGCCGACCACCAGTACCCCGCCTAGGGCCGAGGCCACCTCCGCTCCCTCCTCCGTCAACCTCCGCTCCTCCTCCTCACCCAGCGTCCCCGTTATCCACATCTCAGGGAGGGACGCGATGTCCACCTTGCCCAGCGTCGACGCAAGGTCCCTCATCGTACGCAGGCCGTCCTCGAGGTCCTCGGCCCTCCCCATCTGGATGATCCCAAATCGTACGCGGGGCACGTCACGGCCACGCATTCCGAGGTTATGATCCTTTCCCGACTTCTGACGAGCCTGGTCCATGCACAGTTCCTGGAAGTCATCTTCCTTTACGGAGGCTGCGCGGTCCATGGGCACGGGCGCTGCTCCGCGCCCGAGGCGTCGAATCGAAAGGGATAACACGTCCCGTGCACATCCCCGCACGTGGAGCGCGACAGGCAGACGGTAAACGTCCTCGTCCTGGAGCTCGCCACCATGATAGTGGCCATAGCGCTCGCCTTCAATGCGCAGACCCTATCGACGTCGCACGTGGAGCCGTTCGAGCTGATAGGATTCGTCGTCGTCAACATAATCGTCATCTGGTTCTGGTGGAGCTACATCATGGACAGGCTGGAGTTTCCTCCTGCCACCAGGCGCTTCCCGGCGCTCGACGTCCTAGTCCTCGTGCTGATATCGCTGATACCATA
>CAYFJD010000105.1:0-3461 GCA_964343285.1 uncultured Nitrososphaerales archaeon | reverse complement strand
TAGCGGCGGTCGGGGGGCTGCTGGACAACGCCATCTGGCAGGTCATCTACATGGTGGGCAAGCTCTACGGTTTCGTCGGGAACCTGATAAACGTGAGCTACGGCGAGCTCCTGACGCGTGAGGGCGGTTCGCGCATCTACTACGACCTGTTGCTCGTGCTCTTCACCTCCAGCGCGGTATCGCTCGCGGTCGTGGCGTTCGAACCGTACGTGGTGGAGTTCCTCAGGCCTAGGGATCCCTACCTGATACCCGAGCTGGTCGCGCCCATAGCCCTCTGGGCGGCCGGCAACGTCCTCGGATCCTTCTCGCAATACGTGTCCGCCGTCATGCAGGGGATGGACCGCGTGGACATGGGCGGCGAGATAAGCGCGAGGACGTACCTGGGTTCCCTGGTGCTTCGCGCGCACAACGCGGAGTTGATTATGACGCTGGCCTACTTGGCCCTCATTTACCCGATGATGGAGCTCGCGAGGGCCATGTCGCTTCAGCTCTACGCCATTTACGGCGTAGTGTTGGCCGGGATCTTGGCCAGCGCGGCCTCGACCGCTTACAGGTTGGCTGGGGTGAAGGGCGCGGCCGAGCTCTTCGGCGCGCGCTACCTCCCCCGGGATTACGCGCTGCCGACGGCGGTGGCCGCGGCCGCCCTGGCGATCCTCAGGGGCCCCCTCATGGCGGCCATGAGGCCCACCCCTTCCGCGGCGTGGGGCGCGCTGGAGGTCGCCGCGGCGTTCTCGGTCTCCGGCGCGCTGTACGCGGCCGCCTCGCTGCTCCTATCCCCCAAGATGAGGCGCCTGGTGATAGCGATCGTCGCCGGCCTCCTCCGCCGGCGATGAGGTAAAACGCGGCCAGCGCAGCGGAGAGGAAGCCGCCGATCGCCGGCACCGCCATGTAGTTCGCGGACGCCACGGCCGTGGATAGGAGGTATCCCGACAGGAACGTGAGCGCCTGCAAGGTTGTCAGGCTGGCGTAGAACTTGACCCCCGGCGCCCCCTCCGGTCCGTGGGACACGTAGGCTATAGCCAGCGGCACGACCGCCTCCCAGAATCCGAACGCCACGCCGAAGGCCCAAGAGACCGCCACGAGCGCGGTCAGCGAGAAGCCGGCCAGCGCCGCGCTCAGCCCCCACTTGGCGCGGCGCAACAGCAGGGCCGAGGCCATGCCGATGGCCTCGCCCATGGAGGCCACCAGCCCGAGCTGTAGGTTGGACATGCCGTACATGCGCTCCAGCACCAGGAATATGTAGGGCGATTCCAGGGCTACTGGTACCATCGCCGGTATGGCCAGCGCCCACCCCCTGACGTCCGCTGTCCCCTCATCGGCGTGCAGCCCGCTGGTCAGCGCCACCGGCAGGGCCGACGAAGCTATCAGCGCGCCGGAGGCGGCGAAGAGGACCCTGAAGCCGAAGCGAGTCGCCAGCACGCCGCCAATCGTCGGCATGAAGAAGGAGGGGATCACGGAGAGCGCCCAAACGAACGGTATGTAGGAGGCCTCCTCCCGGGCCAGCGACGCGTAGTAGGACGGCAGGGCGCCGTAGAACGATTGATTGAGCGCGAGGAACAGAGCGAACTGCGCGAGGCCGCCCGAGAATCCCATGAGGAAGATGCCGAGCCCCGCCAGGGCCATCCAGAGCGATATCGAGCCCCTGACCCCCAGCCGCCTGTAGGAGAGCAAGCCCGCGGATGGGTAAGCTAGGGACGCCGCGCCCGCCGCCACGTATACTAGGGATATTCGGGAGGGCTCGACGAAGGACGACATATACGGCGACAAGTACGCGAAGTAATCGTAATATCCGATCCCCCACAGGAACCAGCTCAGCGTTATGGAGAGAACCGGTGCGCTCAACCGAGCGCGGCGCGGCCGCCCGTTCATCCACCCTACCTCCCGCATGAGTGGACGCGGGGCCGCGGAAAAGGTTAGCGTCGCGCCCGGGGTGGACCTGGGGGCTGCTGGAGCCCGCTCCTATGGCTTGTTGGGTCGGCGGGATCCCGGCCGGATGGTCCACTCGGCTAGGGGCGTGGCACAACCTAAGATTAAATATAAAAAAAAATTAAATATCAGAGCACGTCGTGACCCGCTAGGCTCCTGCCGCCGGTCTCGAAGCCCTTGAAGAACCAGACGAGCGCCGCGGCCACCGATGCCAGGAGCACGGCGATGACCGCCGAAGCGGCCACGTTGAACGGCGGCGAGTACAGGATCAGGAGCCCGGTTATCACGCCCGACACTATCCACACGATCGCCCTCACCGCGGACACCAGCCTGCCGCGCGCCCGCGTCGGGAAGAGCTCAGGCTCCAGGACGGCCCTCGACGCCCAGGTAAGCTCCAGCGGCAGGAACTGTATCGTCATCAGGGCCAGCAACGGCAGTCCGGCGGTGCTCCCGGTGGAAGCGACGAACGCCCACAGCGCCGCCCAGAAGGCCGCCTGGAGTCCGAAGGACAGCACCGCCAGCGCCCTCCTGCCGATCTTCTCCACGAAGAAGATCCCGAATATAACGCCGACGATCACCATCGTGAAGCCGCCCACTACTGGGACCAGGCTTGCGACCTCCTGGGAGAAGTATGCGTAGGCCACGCCGTAGGTTATGTAGACGAACGCCACGTCCTGCGCTATGCCGAGCAAAATCAGCACCAACAGCCTCAGCCACATGTTAGCCGTGGGCTCGACGGGCTTCGCCCCTCCATCCACGCTCCTCCACGCGGATTCCACGTCCACGTTCGCCTTTCCGGACACCGCGCTCCACGGAACGGATTCGCCGACCGCGATGAGCGCCACCACGAGGGCGGCCAGCGGCGCCAAGAGGAGAATGGCTATGGCGAGGGTATCGGTTCCCCCGCTGAGGCCCATCAGGGCCGGTATGAACGTCAGCGCAACCCCCAGGTTGCCGAAGTTCTGGACCACCACGAGCAGGTTGCCGCGCCACTTGGCAGGCACCGCCTCGGCGAGCATCGTGAGCACGGGGCTCTCGAGGCCTATTGCCGCCATGCCCACGAACACGAAGGACGCCACCAGGAGCTCGGGGAACTTGCTCCACGCGGGGTTGCTATACATCAAGTAAAGCGCTATGCCCACCACTATGAGCGCGGCCGTCACGACGAAGGAATTCCTCCTCCCGAGCGAATCCGCCATCCATCCGGATAGGAGGGCCCCGAACCCGCCGGCTATGAACGGGAGGCTGTACGCCAAGAACGCCAAGTTCTGCGGCAGGATGTTGCTCACGGTC
This sequence comes from uncultured Nitrososphaerales archaeon, assembly GCA_964343285.1. Classification (GTDB taxonomy): domain Archaea; phylum Thermoproteota; class Nitrososphaeria; order Conexivisphaerales; family Conexivisphaeraceae; genus Conexivisphaera. The sequence continues at coordinate 242 of CAYFJD010000105.1, read as the reverse complement.
GTCACCGGGCCGTAGCTCTCGGCGATGCCGTAGACCAGCATTCCAAGGGAGAGCGCGATTATTATCGCCCAGGGCAGGCGCGAGCCACCCCCGCGCCCGGCCGCCTCGGAATCCCAATTCTCACCAGTGGAGTCATCAGTTTGCATTTCGGAGCAAAAACCGAGCCGAATTCCTTATAAATTTTCCAGACATGTTACGTGATAATTTACATAAACATGTAAAGAGTGCGTTAGGCCTAAGGG
>CAYFJD010000104.1:0-3557 GCA_964343285.1 uncultured Nitrososphaerales archaeon | reverse complement strand
CCGTCAGCGGCTTCGACGCCCCCGCCGCGTCGCCCACCCTGAAGACCCCATCATGGCCGGCCCCGACGAATCCTCCCACCACTATGGGGGACCTCACCACCCTGTAGGGCGCGCAGCGCTCCCTCGCGAGCGCGGACTCCACGCCCTCCGCGACCGACTTGGGCGAGGATCCGGCGCCTCCGATGAGCGCCTCGCTATCCCCCAGCTCGACGTGCCAGGTGAAATATTCGCGCGACACCGCCTTGTCCACGGTGACGCGCACGTACCCCTCGGCGGCGCGCCCTCCGGCCCTGCGGCACGCATACTGGATCGCGTGGAGGAGGCGATCGCGCCTGGGGTACGCGCCGGCGCCCCTGGCGTCCACGACCGCCCTGGCGCGGTAGACGCCGGCCCTTGACACGGCGCCCTCGGCCCCCAACTCCACGACCCTCTCGGAGAGCCTGAATTGGGCCCCCCTCGACGCGGCCGCGTCGAAGAGGCATTTCTCCAACTTCCTGCGGTCAACCGCGAACGCCCCCAAACCCTCCAGGTTCACCTCGACCTTGCCCAGGCCCCTCACCTCGACCTCCCCGCTCCTGAGCGGTATTCCATCGACCTCCCGGCCGCATATGCGGCGGAACGCCTCAAGCCCCCTCGACGACACTATCCCCGCGCACTTGACGGGGTAGCCTATCTCGAGGTCGTCCTCTAGGACCAGGACGGAATACCCCATGGACGCCAGCTCGGAGGCCGCGGCCAGCCCCGCCGGTCCTCCCCCCGCCACGACGACGTCGTGCGCCACGCATATTAACGCGGGGCCTTCCGCTATTTGAACGATGAGCCGCGGCGCCGCAGGAGCGGGCGAGGAGCCCTACGCGTACAGGCACAAACAGGTGATAGTCGTCCGCACCGACCTGCGCATGGGCAAGGGGAAGCTCGCCGCCCAGGTCGCCCACGCGGCCGTCTCCTCCCTGAAGGAGGCCGAGAGGATGAGGCCGGAGTGGGCGGCCGCCTGGCTGTCGGAGGGGCAGCCGAAGATAGTGACCAAGGTTGGGAGCCTGGAGGAGCTCATGCGCAGGTACGAGATGGCCCGCGCCGCAGGGCTTCCGGCGTCGGTGGTGGTGGACAGGGGGCTGACCCAGCTGGAGCCGGGCACCACGACCTGCATCGGGATAGGGCCCGCGCCCGCCGAGCGCGTAGACGAGGTCACGGGCGACCTGAAGCTGCTCTAGGCCGGGGTGTTCCCTTTGGGGGTTCCAGCGGCTGAGGGCCCGCCCGCCTTGGACGCACAGTTGGGCATGCTCGTGTATTCCACGCCGGCGAGGGGGACGGGCGGGCGTGTGAGGGAGCGCTACGAGGACTTCGCCGTGGCGGAGGTCCTGGCGGCGGGCCCTCCCCCCGGTGAGCTTCCAACCTTCGCCGTGACCAAGGTTGGGAGGAACACGATCGAGGTGGCCGAGGAGCTGGGCGCGGCCGTCGGCTGCAGGATCAAGTTCTGGGGCCTGAAGGACAGGAGGTCCCTTTCGACGCAGTTCATGCAGTGCGCCGCGCCGTCCGCCGCGCGCGTCCGCCGCGAGGTTCGCGGCAACGGGTGGGTCGCCAGGTACGTGGGGCTCTGGGACGAGCTCGAGCCGCAGCACTTCGCCGGGAACGCCTTCTCCATAAGGGTGGCCGGGCTGGAGGGAACGCGCCAGGACTCCATGGACGCCGTGGCCGAGGCCCTGCGGTCCGGCCGCATAGCGAACTTCTTCGGTTACCAGAGGTTCGGGGCGACCAACCAAAACCACCTGGTCGGGAGGTGCATAGTCAAGAGGGCCCTGGGATCGCCGGGGTGCCCCGGCAGGGAGGAGCTGAAATCCATGCCCCGGCGCTTGAGGAGGCTGATGGTCAACGCGTACCAGTCCTACCTGTTCAACCTCTCCCTCAGCCGCCTGATCGCGGAGGAAGGGGGGTTGCCGCCCCATTCCGCGGTGGTCCACCGCGTGGCGACGCGCCCCTTCCCCAGGGCGCTCGAGGAGCCGATCCCCGGGGCGGCGTGCCCCGGCCGCGCGGTGCCGTCGGCGCCGGTGCCGGGGTACGCGTACAGGAGCAGGGGCGATCCGTATTCCAGGGCGCTCGACGAGGTAATGCGCGAGGAGGGCGTGAGGCCGAGGGACTTCTACGTGGACGACATGCCTGAGGTGAGCGAGGAGGGCTCGTGGAGGCCGGCGGTGGTGCTCGGCTCCGCGCGCTTCAGGGAGGCGGGGCGCGGGGAGGTCGTCGTCAAGTTGCTCCTGCAGCGCGGCAGCTACGCCACCGTGGTGCTCAGGGAGCTCATGAAGCCTGGGGACCCCCAATCGTCCGGGCTCGTGGGCCGAGCCTACCAGGTGATATCGGCGTAGCCGAGCAGCCTGAGGGAGTCGAGCAGGCCCTCGGCGTAGCCGGCCTCGGCGAGCGCCAGCTCGACGTTCCCCTCCCCGAGGAACCTCTCCGCGTCCAGCAGGTAGCTCTCCACGTTCTCGAGCACCGAGTCGACCCCCGGTGACCGGGGCGTCGCTGCCCTGAACCTCGGCAGGGCGGCCCTCGTCTTCTCTATCGCCGTGCCGGCGAGCCTCGCGGCCAACGCCTTCGGCGCCGCGCCCATGGAGTCCGTCAGCTCCCGCGGGACGCCGAACATGGTCCTCAGCAGCTCCTCCTCCGTGTAGTGCAGGCGGCCGGGCACGATTATCGTGTGCGGGTGCTCGCCGAAGTCCGCGCCGAGCGCCTCCTCCAGCCTGAGCACCCTGACGGACTCGGACGCCGAGAAGAGCCTGGAGGCCACTATTATCACCCTGTCGGGGCCGAACGTCCCGAGGCGCCACGATTTCTCCGCCTCCTCCAGCGCGCGTAGCCCCTCCCCGACGTCCACCCCTTCGCCCGTCCTCGGGTCGTGCTGCAGGAGCAGCAACGAATGCTGCGAGTTCCTCAGCGCCGAGGTCACGCCGAAGTACGCCCTGTAGGCCGCCTGGGGCGGGCCTGACACGAGCGTGCCCACGAATCCCAGCTTGTAGACGTGCAGCCCTACTCTGCCGAGCGCCGAGACGATTATGCTCGACGAGTGCCAGACGCGGACCTGGATCCCCAGCCTGATGGCCTCCTGCCTGAGCGCATCGTGCGTGGTCGCCGCGAACACGTCACCCGGGACTATCAAGCCCACGCAGCCCCTGGAGGCCGCGCTCAGGACCCTCCGGACGTCCTCCAATTCCTCCCTGGAGGCGGCCCTGACCTCCACCCCCAGGACGGAGCGCAGGTCCTCGAGCGCGCGGGCCTGGTCCACGGGGCTCGTGTAGGAGTCCAGGAGGACCTGGTCGCACCTCCTCAGCTCCTCCACGGCCCCGACGGGGAGCCCCAGGGCGCCGTGCACGCCCATCCCGACCAAGAGCAGCGGCATGGCGTCGCCGTCCCGGGCGTGCCAAATATCCTTTGGCTACTCGATCCGGACGAAGCTGGGGCGGGTCGCCTCCGCGCCCCTCGCTGGATCCCCGGGCCTCCGCCGCCGTCCGCGTCCCTTCGTTTGTAGGATAGAGCTAAATAACCCTGGACCGGCATGGGCCGCAGAT
>CAYFJD010000103.1:0-3566 GCA_964343285.1 uncultured Nitrososphaerales archaeon | reverse complement strand
GAGGCGGCCTCGGTGGCGGCCTTGATCACCTGGAGCTTCACGCTGAGCGGCTCGTACACGTTCTTGGCGTCCATGTCGACGATCTTGGACTCGAACGGATCCACGCCGGCCCACCTCCTCCCCTCGCTGTGGGCCTTCGCGAGCTCGGTCTTCGCGTCGAGCGGGTTCATGCCGGCGTTCTCGGCGAGCGTCAGCGGTATCTCCTCCACGGCGTCGGCGTACGCCAGGACGGCCAGCTGCTCCCTGCCGCTGAGGGTCTGGGCCCACTGCCTCAGCTGGTAGGCAACCTCGGCCTCCGGGGCCCCTCCTCCCGCGACTATCGCCGGGTTCTCTACCACGTCCTTGACGACCATTATCGCGTCGTGGACGCTCCTCTCCGCCTCGTCCACTATCCTCTGGCTCCCTCCCCTCACCAGTATCGTCACGGACTTCGGGTCCTTGCAGCCCTCCACGAACACCCACTTGTCCTCCTCTATCTTCCTCTCCTCCACGAGCGCGGCGTACCCGAGGTCGTTCGGGGTCAGCTCGTCTATGTTCGTGACTATCCTCCCTCCGGTGGCCTTCGCCAGCCTGACCATGTCGCTCTCCTTGACCCTCCTGACCGCCAGTATCCCCTCCCTGGCGAGGTAGTGCTGGGCCAGGTCGTCTATGCCCTTCTGGCAGAAGACGACGTTCGCGCCGGCCGCCTTTATCTTCTGGACCATCTCGCGGAGTATCCTGGCCTCCTCGTCCAGGAAGGCCTTCATCTTCGAGGGATCGCTAATGCGTATCTCGGCGCTTATCTCCGGCTTCTCTATCTCCAGGGGCGCGTTTATCAGCGCTATCCTCGCGTTCTCCACCCTCTTCGGCATCCCTCCGTGCACGACCTCCTTGTCTATCACTATCCCCTTGACGAACAGGGTGTCGGTTATAGCGCCGCCCGGCTTCTTCTCGACCTTTATGGAGTCCACGTCCACCTTGTAGCCGCCGTCCCTCTTCTCTGCCACCTGGAGGACCGCGTCTATGGCTATGTCGGCGAGCCTGGGGGCCACGGAGGAGACGACCTTGGAGGCCATCGCGGTGAGGGCGACCTTCTTCAGCCACTCCCTGTCGGTCGGGTTCACCTTTATCGCTATGTTGTTCAGTATCTCCATGGCCTTCTCGGAGGCCTTCCTGTAGCCGTCCACGACCACGGTCGGGTGGACGTCGTTGTCTATCAGCTCCTGGGCCTTGGTGAGGAGCGCCCCCGCCAGCACGACGCTCGTGGTCGTGCCGTCGCCCACCTCGGCGTCCGTCGCCTTCGCTATCTCGACCAGGAGCTTCGCCGTCGGGTGCTGGACGTCCAGCTCCTTCAGTATCGTCGCGCCGTCGTTCGTTATCGTCACGTCGCCCAGGCTGTCCACGAGCATCTTGTCCATGCCCCTGGGGCCCAGGCTCGTGCGGACAAGGTCCGCTATTATCTTGGCGACCTCGATGTTGTTCCTGAGGGCCTCCCTTCCCTTGGTCTCGCTCGCTCCCTCCTTCAGTATCAGGACCGGCTGGCCCGTCGAGGTCATTGCAGGTATTGCCACTTGCGGCATCTTCAACCACCCCCAAAAGGCGGGCCTCTACAGGGGTAGCTTTTATAAAAATTTTTCCGAAGAAGCCGCGGCGAATTAGAGGGATGGGGGTCGGCCTCAGAGGGCGGACGTCACCTCCACGTCCCTTATCATCAGGTAGGGCGCGAGGACCGGCACCTCCACCTCCCACCATTTGACCCACTGCCTCTCCCTCGACGCCATGGCGATCCCCCCGAGGTCCCTGAGGGCGTTGCTGCTGAGCCTTATGCCGCGCGCCGAGCACTTGACCTCGCCGCCCTCCACGAACGGGGCGGCGTCCCTCGGGAGCGTCGAGTAGTCGCCGGTCCTGTAGTTCTGGAACCTCGTGTACCAGTTGCTCGTCACCACTATGCCCCTGCGCATCTCGCGGATCATCTCCTCCGGGCTCGAGTCGCCGGGCGAGACCTCGAGGTTCCAGGGTCCGGGCTCTATCAGCCCCGCGTTCCCGGTCGTGGACGCGCCGAACTCGGCGGCCGTCACCGTGTTGTGCAGGTAGGTCCTGAGGACGCCGCCCTCGATTATCGGGTTGGTCCTCGTCGGCACGCCCTCGTCGTCGAAGGACCTGCTGCCCACGCCGTCGACTATCTGCCCGTGGTCCAGCAGCGAGAACCACTCGGGCGCCACCGGGGAGCCCAGCTTCCCCTCCAGGAAGGAGAAGCCGGACGAGACCGAGTACGCGGAGGCGGCGGCGCCGACGTGCTGAACGAGGTCCGCGGCCGCTATGGGCGCCAGCACCACGTCGTACCTGCCGGGCTCAACCCTGCACGGTTTGGACGCCATCCTGGCCACCTCCGCCGCCGAGGAGCCGGCGCGGCGCGGGTCGAGGCGCCTCGTGGTGGTCGAGACGGAGACCCCCTGGCCGCTCGACTCCTCGTCGACGAACGCCCTGATGTTGAAGAGCGCGTAGCTCCTGTGGTCCTCCTGATCGACGCCGGAGGACGTCCTTATCCTTATGTCGACCTTCCCCAGCTCGAGGACGCCGGCCGCGCGCCTGGCCCCCGAGGAGAGGGCGGAGGAGATCCCGGCCTCCACGATAGAGACGGCGTCCGCGTCGAGGATCCCGCTGTCGAAGTCCCCGTTGTGCTCGTACCTCGAGGGCGGGGGCAGAGGGGGGCGCCGCACCTCGGGCGCCGACTCCAGCGCGGCGGCCAGGTCCCTCACCGCGGCCCGTATACCGCGGTCGCTCAGGTCGTCCACCGCGACGAGCGCGTGCCTCCCGGACCTCACGGCGTAGAGCTCGGCCCAGTCCGCCTCCTCGACCTCCGACACCGCTATCCTGTTGTTGTAGAACTTGACGCGCAGCTCGCGGCCGGAGAACAGCAGCACCACGTAGCCGTCCGGCGAGGTCCCGTCCACGACGGCCCTCACGAGCCTGTCCACGGAGCCCTCGTCCATCCTACCTCCTCCTCAGGGACACATCCCTGATCAACATGTAGGGGCCGCCGAACCAGACCGGCACCCCCTGCATGGGCTCCCCCTTCCCGCAGGTGCCCGGGAAGAACTCCACCTCCCTGCCGCGCGCGGCGACGTTGGACCAGAGCCTGCGGCTCGAGACCTCGAGGACCGGGTTGAACACGAGCTTACCGGGGCGGCCGCCCTCCACGATGTAGGCCTTGAGCCCCACGTACCTCTGGTTCTCCCTCCTGTCGTCTATGTTCCACTCCATGTAGGACTCCATCAGGAGGGCGCGGCCGGCCTCCTCCATGAGCTCCTCGAGCGTGCGGTCGCCCGGCTCCACGAACGTGTTGGACATCCTCGGGATGGGCTCCCTGGAGTACCCCGAGGAGCGGGCCGACCCGTTGCTGCGCACGCCGAAGGCGTGCGCCGTCTCCCTGTCGTGCAGGAACTCGTTCACCACGCCGGCCACCATCAGCCTCTTCCTGCGGGCCGGGACCCCCTCCTCGTCGTACTCGTAATATCCGTAGGACCCGGGTATCGTCGGGTCGTCGCTCACGAACGCCTCGGGCCCTCCGACCCTCGAGCCCAGCC
>CAYFJD010000102.1:0-3571 GCA_964343285.1 uncultured Nitrososphaerales archaeon | reverse complement strand
CCGTGACTATGTAGGCGTCCGGCGCCCTGGACCTTATCACCGAGAGGACCGCCTCCTCCGCGGCCCTGTCCACCACGAGGGTCGCGTCCCCGAAGTAGCCGCGCGTGCCCAGGTACTCCCTGCCGCGGTCCGCCAGGGAGCTCGCGACCGCCTCCCTCGCCGCCCTCAGGGCCTCCCTCACGAGCTCCAGCTCGGCCGGCGCGGCGCGCCCTCCCACTTCCCTCAGACCTCCAGGAACACCTTTGAGCCGTCCAGCTCGAACTCCGCCCAGCGGCCGTCCCCCTCGGGCTCCCTCAGCAGCTCCACCCTCCTGACGCGGACGAGCCTGGCGAGGGCCTCCGCCCTCCTGGCGACGGCCTCCATCGCGTCCTCGGGGAGCCCCGCTATCCTCGCGACCTCCAGCACGTCCGTGGGCCTGTAGCCCCTCTCCTTCCTCAGCACCTGTATCCTCCTCGCCAGGTCCCTGATGAGCCCCTCCGCCACGAGGTCCTCGTCCCTCACGACGTCCAGCACCACCGCGTACCCGTCCCTGAAGGAGGCAACGCGGCCCTCCCCGGCCCTCAGCTCGAACTCCACCATGCCGGGGGCCACGGGGAACGCCTTCCCCCCGGCCGCGACCTCGGCGCGCCCCCTGGTCCTCAGCTCCGACTCCAGCCGCCACGGGTCCGCCGCCTCCAGCGCCGCCTCCACCTCGCGCGTCGCCCTCCCGAACGCCTTCCCTATCTCCGGGCGGACGGGCCTGGCCGCGAGCTCCGCCCCCACCTTCCTCAGGTCGTCCACGAGCTCCAGCTCCCTCACGTTCAGCGCGGACCTGAGGAGGTCGCGCAGATCCTCCGGGATGGGGACCGGCGAGTACACGACGGCCCTCCTCAGCGCCCACCTCCTCTTCAGCCCCGCCCTCATCCTGGCGGAGTTCGCGACGGAGACCACCTCCCAGAAGGCGCCGAACGCCTCCTCCAGCCCCTCGTCCACGAGCTCCGGCGCCGGCTCCGGCATGCGCTCCAGGAGGAGGGTGGACCTGCCCCCGGAGAAGAGCCTGTTGTATATGTAGTCCGTCGTGTACGGGGATATCGGGTGGAGGAGCCTTATGACGGCGAAGAGCGCGTGCGCCAGGACGTCGTAGATCGCCATCCTCCTCGGGAGGGTCTCCGGGCTGTCGTCCCAGAGCTCCTGCCTTATGAGCGGGACGTACCTCTGGCTCAGGACCTCTATTATGAAGCGCTCGAGCGCCCTCGCGGCCTCGTGGTACCTCCTCGCCTCGTAGGCCCCCAGGACCCCGGAGATGAGGCCCTGCAGCTCGGATATCACCCACCTGTCCTGGGGCCTGAGGGACGGATCCCGGGCGAGCTCGCGGATCCTCTCCCCCCTCCACCTGTACCCGTCGTACCCCCCGTTCTCCTCCAGGAAGGAGGCCAGGTTCACGAGCGTGCTCAGCACCTGGTAGGGCCTCCTCCTCATCTCGGACCTCGAGAAGTTTATCGGGTCTATCGGGCTGGCCTTCCAGACGAGGTAGAACCTGACGACGTCCACCGGCTCCTCCCTCAGGATGTCGAGCGCGTATATCACGTTGCCCTTCGACTTGCTCATCTTCTCCCCCCTCTCGTCCAGGACGTGGCCGGTGAAGAGGAAGGAGCGGAATGGGGCCTCGTCCCTCCCGGTCAGTATGACGTGCTCCATCAGGAGCGAGTACGCCCAGCCCCTCGTCTGGTCTATGCCCTCCGTGAGGAACGGGACAGGCACCAGCTCCTCGAACTCCTCCCCGAGGGACGCGTAGGGGGCGGCGCCGCTGTTGTGCCACGTGTCGAGGACGAACGGCTCCCTGCGCGCCGGCCCCCCGCACCTGGGGCACCGGAGGACGACGCGGTCTATCCAGGGCCTGTGGAGCTCGAAGTCCGGGCCGTCGGGGAGCTCGATGGCGTTCTCCACTATCTCCCTCCTCGACGCCACGAGGAACTTGTGGCCGCACCTCTCGCAGACCCAGACCGGGAGCGGGGTCCCCCAGTACCTCTCCCTGCTTATGCACCAGGGCCTCGCCTCCCTTATTATCTCGAGGAACCTGTTCCTGGGCTGCTGGTAGAAGTACTCGACGCGCTCCGCGGCCCTCAGCGCCTTGTCCACTATCTTGTCCACCCAGTAGAAGTACTCGCGCCTGGCCACGAAGACGAGCCTGTGCCCGCTCCTCCAGCAGACCGGGTACTCGTGGACTATGCGGTCGGCCCTGACGAGCAGCCCCTTCCTCCTGAGGTCCTCTATCACCTCGCCGTCCGCGTCCCTGACGAACTTGCCGGCGTACTTCCCGGCCTCCTCGGTGAAGGATGCCTGGTCGTCTATCGGGTTGAAGACGGGGAGCCCCCTCCTCCTGGCGACCTCGAAGTCCTCCTCGCCGTTCGCGGGCGACAGGTGGACTATCCCGCTGCCCGTCGTCGGGTCCACGAAGTCCTCCGCCACCACGAAGTGGACGCGGCCCTCCTCCGCGAGCCTGCGCTGGCCCGGGACCTCCTCCAGGAGCGGGGGCTCGTACCTCAGGCCCTCCAGCTCCCTCCCCTTCGCCCTCCTGAGCACGGGCCTCCCCTCGAGCCCCAGCTCCCCGAGCCTTCCCTCGGCCACGACCCATACCTCGCCGTTCCCCGCGTCGACGAACGCGTAGGTGGCGTCGGGGTTCACCCCTATCAGCTCGTCCGTCACGACGGTGAAGGGCATCGTGGTCCAGACGACCAGGTAGACGCTCTTCCCCCCCTCCTCGAGCCCGACGACCTTCGCCTTGTAGTAGACGGAGGGGTCCTCGAGCAGCTCGTAGCTGGACGCGACCTCGCTGTGGCTCAGGGAGGTCTGGCAGCTCGGGCAGTAGGCCACCACGCGGTAGCCCTCGCCCATTATCCCCTCCTCCCACGCCCTCCTCAGGTACTGCCACTCCCTCTCTATGTACTCGTCCTTGTAGGTCCAGTAGGCGCGCTCGTAGTCGAACATCATGCCGAGGAGCCTGTCCGCCTCCCTCCAGGCGGCGTTGTACTTGTGGACTATCTCCTTGCTCTTCTCGACCAGCCTCTCCACGGAGGCCCTCCTCAGGACCTCCGCCTTGCTACCGGTCAGCCCCAGCTCCTTCTCCGCCTGGAGCTCCACGGGGAGGCCCTGGGTGTCCCACCCGGCCCTGAAAACGACCCTCTTCCCCTTCATGGTCTCCAGCCTGAACCAGAGGTCCTTCAGCATCCTCCCCCTGATGTGGCCCACGTGCGGCTCCCCGTTCATCGTCGGGGGGCCCTCTATGAACCCCTCCACCTCGCCGCGCCCGGAGAGGGCCCTCTTGACCTCCTCTGACTCCCAGATCCCCCTGGCCTCCTCCTCCATGTCCTTCAGGGCTGGGAAGGCCATGGGGTGGGCAGCCGGACGGGTCGATAAAAGGATTATACGTCAGTAGTCCGCGCAGGGGCAGACGGCGCGTATGCGGGCGGAGGCGGCCTCCGCGTCCACGGAGGGGCAGGCGCGGGCGAACCTGAGCACGAGCGACGAGAGCTCGGGGAGGCCCAGCGCGCCGCGGTAGGTCCTCTCCAAGACCACCTCCCCGCCGGCGACG
>CAYFJD010000101.1:0-3620 GCA_964343285.1 uncultured Nitrososphaerales archaeon | reverse complement strand
GCGTAGAACTCTCTGAGGCCCGCGGAGGCGGAGGTCCCCAGGAACCCCGCCGCGGACATGAAGGCGGCGGCCACCGATATCCACTTGGGCCCCGCGCGGTCGGCCACGGCTCCCCCCACGAGCTGGAACGCCGTGGACGCGGCGACGAACATCGTGAAGGCCAGCTGGACCTCCTGGAACCCCGCGGGGAGTCCCCTCGATATCAACGGCCCCAGCGCGTTCCAGGAATACTGATAGAGGGAGTTGAACGCCATTATGACGAAGCCGACCGCCAGGAGGAGCTCCCTCCTCAACTCGGCTGCGTGGCGACCCCTAAGATTTATCTATTACATTCACGCACCTCAATTTCGTGGTATACGTAGTGGCCGGGGGATCGGGGTACCTGGGGGAGCACCTGGCGCGGAGGCTTATGTCCAAGGGGGAGGAGGTCCTCGTCGTCGACAGGTACCCGCCGCGCTCGGGGGCCCCCCACGTCGTGCACGACCTGAGGGAACCCCTGACGCTGGACGTGGAGGTCCCCGTGATATATCACCTGGCGGCCAACCCGAGCGTCAGGGCCACGATGGAGGAGTCCAGGGCGAGGTTCGAGGAGGAGCTGAAGGTCACGCTGAACGTCGCGGAGCTGGCCAGGACGACCGACGCCGAGCTCCTAGTCTACGTCTCCTCCCCCGCGGTCTACGGCGACGCCCCGACGCCCACGCCGGAGTCCGCGCCCCTGAGGCCCATATCCTTCCACGGGCTCAACAAGGCCCTCTCGGAGGGCGTGGTAGACTTCTACGCCAGGAACTACGGGATAAGGAGCCTGATAATCAGGCTGACCAACGTGGCGGGGGGCGCGATGACCCACGGCGTCATAGTGGATTTCATCCGCAGGCTCCGCGCGAACCCGAGGGAGCTGGAGATCTACGGCGACGGGACCCAGGGGAGGAGCTACCTATACATAGATGACGCGCTCAGGGCGTTCGAGGTGCTCGAGGAGAGGCGCGCCGCCGGCGTCTACAACGCGGGGAACGACGACTGGGTGAGCGTGAACGAGGTAGCGTCGATAGTCTCCTCGACCATGGGGCTCGAGCCCAGGATAAAGTACAACAGGTGCACGATGGAGGTCAGGGAGGCCATAGGCGTCGGGTGGCCCGGCGACATAAGGCTCGTGTTCCCGGACTCCTCCAAGCTCAAGTCGCTCGGCTGGGCGCCCTCGATGGGCTCCAGGGAGGCGGTCGCGAGGGCGGTCAGGGACATCCTGGGAGGTTCGCCGTCCTGATGCCGTACAGGGGACTGAGGGACTTCCTGGAGGACCTCGAGGCCAGGGGACAGCTGGTCAGGCTCCGCGAGAGCCTGAGCCTAGACCTGGAGCTCCCCGCGGTTCTGAGGCGCGTGACGTACGCGGGCGGTCCGGCCGTCCTATTCGAGTCCATAAAGGAGGGCACGCTCCCGGCGGTCGGGAACCTATTCGGGTCCTGGGACAGGGTGTCCCTGGCCCTCGGCGGCGAGGACCCCTACATCAGGCTCGCGTCCTACCTGAGCTCCGCCTCCGCGCGGCCCCCCTCGGGCGTCCTGGAGGCCGTCAGGTCCCTCGGCGCCCTCTCCGCGCTGATGAGGGCGGCCCCCAAGGTCGTGCGCTCGGGGCCCGTGAAGGACGTGGAGTGGGAGGAGGTCGACCTGTGGAGGCTGCCGGCCATAAGGCAGTGGCCGCGCGAGCCCGGCCGCTTCTTCACGATGGCCATCACGTTCGTGAAGGAGGACGGCGGCTCCCTCAACTTCGGCTACTACAGGCTCCAGGTGATCGACAGGGACAGGCTGATACTGCACTGGATGCCGTGGCGCAGGGGAGCCTCGGCCGGGGGCGCCGGGCGCGGCGTGGCCATAGTATTCGGCCCGGATCCCGTCACAATGTTGATGGCCGGCGTCCCCGTGCCGCGCCCCCTCGACAAGGCGCTGGTGGCGGGCGCCCTGAGGGGCGAGGGGCTGGAGCTCGTGAGGGGGGACGAGGTCGACGTCGAGTACCCGGCGCACTCGGAGCTCGTCCTCGAGGGGGAGCTGACGGGCGAGGTCGCGACGGAGGGGCCGTTCGGCGACCACGCCGGCGTCTACTCCATCTCGAAGCCCTACCCCGTGGTCAGGGTGAAGGCCGTGAGGTCCAGGCGCGACCCCGTGATACCCGTGACCGTGACCGGGAGGCCCGTGCTCGAGGACGGGAACATAATACGCTTCGGCGAGCGCGTCGCGCTCGCCCTCCTCCAGCAGCTATTCCCGGAGGTCGTGGACCTCCACATGCCGCCGGAGGGCCTAGGGTACGTGACGATCGTGTCGATAGCCAAGAGGTACCCTGGGCACGCGAGGAGGATCGCCGCCGCCCTGTGGGCACTCTCGCCCCTTTACCACAAGTTCGTCGTGGTCGTAGACTCCGACGTCGACCCCAGGGACCGCGTGGCCGTCGGCTACGCGGTGGCCGCGAACGTCGACCCGGAGCGCGACATGCAGGTGGTGGGCGGCTACCCGACCGAGGAGCTGGATCCATCCACGCCCACTCCCGGGCTGGGGAGCAAGGTCTGCGTGGACGCCACCAGGAAGCTGCCCGAGGAGTACGGGGGCCGCGAGTACCCGGAGGAGCTGGCGGCCCCCAGGGAGATCGAGGAGCTGGCCAGGCGCCTGTCCGACTCGATAACGGGGGGCTCCGCGTGAGCCGCGCGCTCAGGCTGGGCGTCCCCCTGCTCGGTTTCGCCGCCTCGGCGATATCGACCTCCGCCCTCTCCGCCTACGTGCTCTACCTCGGGTACTTCCACGCGAGGACCGGCATGCCCGCGCAGTGGCTCGCGCTCTGGGGGAGCGCGCTCTACTTCGCCGGCATGCCCTTCGGGAAGATCCTGGGGAGGGCGCTCAGGTTCTACAGGCGCCTCCCCGCCGCCGTCGTCGGGATGTCCGCCCTGATAGCCGCGACGCTCGTCCTCATGCCCTACGCCTCCGCCCCGGCGGAGCTCATGGCCCTCAGGTTCCTGCAGGGCACGGTGACCTTCTTCATGGAGGTCTTCTCGAACGCGTACTCGTACTTGTACGAGGACGTGGGCTCCAGGGTCCTCGCTTCCGCGGTCTCGATATCCGGAATACCCGGGGGAGTCGCCATCGGGACGTCCGCCTACGAGCTGGCGCTCGTGGATCCCTCCGTGGTCTACTCCGCCCTCGCCCTCGCGGCGCTCGTCGCCGCCCTCGCGTACGCGGCGCTTCTCTCCAGGGCAGGGGCGGCGCTGGCCCCGCTCTCGGAGGAGCTGCGCGGCACCACGTTCGGGATGGGCAGGACGTGGCTGATGGGGTTCCTGTGGGCGACGATAGCCGGCTTCAACCTCGTGCTGGCCGTGGCCCTTCCGCCCTTCGTCTCCGCGTACTCGCCGTCCGACGTACCCTTGGCGATGGACGCGTTCGGCGTCACCGCCGCCCTCACGACAGTGATCTCGGGGGTCCTCGCGTACCGCCTGCGCTCCCCCGGCCCCCTCATCAGGATGGTCGCGATCGGCTACGCCCTCGGCCTGGCCGGGTTCGTCTACCTGTGGGCCGCCCGCCCGGTCGGGGCCTGGCTGGCGCTCGCGCTCACGATGGTGAACATGGAGACGCTCGCGGTCCCCTTC
>CAYFJD010000100.1:0-3741 GCA_964343285.1 uncultured Nitrososphaerales archaeon | reverse complement strand
CTGGAGTCCAGGAGCTCCACGGCGCTGCGCGGCAGCGCGGAGAGCGCCGACTGAGGGATGGCCGAGGCCGGATCAACCCCCAGGAAGGCCGCGAAGAGGAGCCCGCTGGCCGGTATGGACGAAAGGAACGACGCCACCTGCGGGGGCAGCCCGTAGGACGCGACCGCGGACGAGATCTCGCCCGGCACGTACTTGGTGAAGAAGGTGACGAGCATCGAGAAGAAGAGGGCCATGCTTATGGTGGATCCCATGCTGCTGAACGTCTGCCTCATGCCGTTACCAGCGGCCCTGTCCTGGGGCCTCAGCGAGTTCATGATCGCGGTCGTGTTAGGGGCCGAGAAGAGGCCGCCGCCCAGCCCGCTCACGAAGAGTATCAGCTCGAACTGCAGGAGGTTGAAGTCGTAGGGCAGGAAGGTGAGGGCGAGCAACGACGCCGCCATTATGACCATCCCCAGGGTCGCGAAGACCCTGGCCCCGTACCTATCTGTCAGCGCCCCGCCAACCGGCGCCATTATCACCGTTCCGACGAGCATCGGTATCATGTAGACGCCCGCCCAGAACGGCGTGGACTCCCAGGAATAGCCGTGGAGGGGGAGCCATATGCCCTGGAGCCATATTACGACGAGGAACATGATCGCGCCCCTCCCGAGCGAGTTCAGGAAGAGCGCGATAGACCCGTAGGAGAACGGCCTGACGCGGAAGAGCGAGAGGTTGAAGAGGGGCTCTGGGGCGCGCCTCTCGCTCAGGACGAAGAGGACGAAGAGGAGCGCGCCGAGGGGGAAGGAGGCGACGACCCAGGGGTTCGTCCACCCCATCTGCGAGTTCCCGTAGGGCATCAGCGCGTAGGTCAGCCCCAGGGAGACGGCCAGGAGCCCCGCGGCGAGCGTTATGTTCCCGGCCAGGTCGAGGCGGACGACCCCCGTGCCCGGCGCCCTCCTGAGCTTCAGCACGGACCAGAGCGCGCCCGCGACCGCGAATGGCACGTTGACCACGAAGACCATGTGCCAGTCGTACCCGACGAGCACGCCGCCCAGGATCAGCCCCAGGAAGGACCCAACTATGAAGGAGGCCTGGTTGAGCCCCAGGGCCCTCCCCCTCTCGTCCGGCGGGAACGCGTCCGCGAGGAGCGCCGTGCTGTTGACCATGAGCAGCCCCCCTCCGATCGCCTGGACCATCCTGAGCAGTATCAGGAGGAGCGCCCCCGCGTTGCCGGAGTTGCTGGGTATGAGCGATAGCAGTATCGAGGCCGCGGCGAACACGACGAACCCCCACGTGTAGACCCTCGCCCTGCCGTACATGTCGGATATGCGGCCGAAGGTCACGAGGACGGTCGCCATGACGATGCTGTAGCCCATCAGGACCCAGAGGAGGTAGACGAACTCGCCCGGGAGGAAGGGGTCGATCCCGAGCCCCCGGAATATCGCGGGGAGCGATATGAGCACTATGTACATGTTCATCGAGGACATTATGACCCCGAGCGTGGTGTTCGTGAGCACGACCCACTTGTACTCCACGGCGCCCGCGCGGCCCCGTCGGCCTTATATGTTTGATCCCGATATCGCTATCGAACTAGCCGCCTCGTCGGAGGGACCTGAGGGCCTCCCTCCCGCGGAGCGCCGCCTCCACGTTCAGCTCCACGATCTCCCTGGGCCTCCCGCGGAGCGCCGCCTCCACGGCGGCCTCCACCCCCCCTTCGTCACCAAGCGCCGCGACGAACGCCCCGAAGAGGACGGAGCTCGTCAGGACCCTCGGCTCCCGGAGCCTCCCAGCCCCTATTTCCTCCGCTATCCTGGTTCCGTCGACGTAGAAGGAGCGCAGGCGATCTACGCGACGCGGCGCCACCAGCGACCCGTTGTAGAGCACGAGCCCCCCGTCCACCACCCTGTGCAGCGACTCGAGGGCCGGCGCGTCCACGGCTATCAGGGCGTCGAACTCGCCCGGCAGCGGGTTGTCGACGGATCCGGGGGCCTCGACCACCATGACCTCCACCCTTCCTCCCCTGGTCTGGGGGCCGTAAGTCGGAACCACGGACGCGCGCCTGCCGCGGAGGATTGCACGGTAGGCCAGCAGGTTCCCCAGCTCGACGACCCCCAGTCCGCCCCTGCCGGACGCCAGTACCCTAAACCTTCCCCTCGAGCCCATACAGGTCCCTGCACAGCGCGGGCGGGAAGTACTTGGCCGCCACCTCGTGGACGAACGCCTTGGACTCGTCGATGCCCATCCTCCAGTTCACGTTGCACGTGCCCAGGAACTCCACGAACGAGAAGCCGCCCATCAGCTGGGCCCTGAACGCGTTAACGACTATCCTGTAGGCGTCGAGGGCCTCCCTCGCCGAGTAGAGGAGCCTGTCCCTGGTGCGAATTGGCCTGGGCGCCAAGATGGCCCTCCTCAGGTACGCTGGACCGTCCACGGCCGAGAGTATCCTGCAGGCGTCCAGGGGGTTCCCCGAGGCCTTCACGTCCCTCCCCCTCGGCGTGGTCGTGGTCCTCATGCCTGGGATGGTCGTGGGGGCCATCTGCCCGCCGGTCATGCCGAACGTCATGTTGTTGTACATGAACACCGTCATGGGCGTCCCCCTGCTGGCCGCGTAGACGAGCTCCTGCAGGCCTATCGAGAGCGCGTCCCCGTCCCCCTGGATAGCGAACACGACGGAGTCCGGCTCCACGAGCTTTATGCCGGCCATCACCGCGGGCGCCCTGCCGTGCGGCGCCTGCACGAAGTCCACGTCCAACACCATATAGCCCAGGGACGAGCAGCCGACAGTCCCCACCATCACGGCCCTATCCGCGACGCCGAGGTCCACGAGCGCCTTCGCTATCAGCTTCAGGAGGAGGCCGTGCTCGCACCCGGGGCAGAAGGTGCTCGCCTTCCCTTCGTAGATTATCGGTATCCTCGCGGCCTGCCTGACGTCCATCCCCTACACCTCCACCCTGGTCACCACGCCGCCCATCAGGGATACCAGCTCCACGTCCTCCTCCGGGCCCAGGATCTCGAGCGCGTCGCGGTACATCTGACCCTCGTTCATCTCCAACACGCGGAACTTGATCCCGCGGCCGCGCAGCTTGGCGAGCCCGGCGGCCGGGAAGGGGGACACGACTATCGGCCTGAAGAGCCCGGCGTCGATGCCCCTCTCGCGCATCTCGACCACGGCCTCCCTCGCTATGCGGGCGGATATCCCGAACGCCAAGTACACGATGGAAGCGTCCTCGCACATGTAGCATTCATAGGAGGCCTCGCGCTCCGAGATGGCGGCCCACCTCTTCTCCGCCTCCTCCTTGAAGGCCCTGAGGTCCCTCGGGTCCAGGAACCCGGTGGTCAGCGCGTTCCTGGAGGCCCTGCCGCGTTTCCCCCTGACCGCCCATCCGACGTCCCCGGGCTCCACGGGCCTCAGATCCACCGCCGCCAAGTCCACGGCCTCCCTCATGTGCGCGACGACGGCGTCCGTGAGCACGACGACGGGGATCCTGTACTCGAAGGCCATCCTGAAGCCCCTGTTGACGTGCTCCATGGCCTCCTCGACCCCTGCGGCGCCAGCACCACGGCCCTCGAACCGCCGTGCCCCAGGGACCTGGTGACGAACGCGTAGTCGCTCTGCTCGGCCTCCGTCGTGCCGAGCCCGGGGCCACCCCTGTTCACGTCGACTATGAGGAACGGTATGCCGGCGCTGTCCGCGTGCGAGGTCCCCTCCGCCATCAGGCCGAGCCCCGGCCCCCCCGTCGCCGTCATGGCCAGGTGGCGCGC
>CAYFJD010000099.1:0-3742 GCA_964343285.1 uncultured Nitrososphaerales archaeon | reverse complement strand
CGCCCGCGAAGACCCCTCCCACCCTAGGTGCGACGTTGTGCTTCCTCACGTGCATGTACGAGTTTATGTACGCGTTGAGCCCGACGGCGAGCGCCGTGGTCCCGAGCGCCACGTGGGCGGCGTTCGGCGTTGAGCCGAGGCCCACCAAGTAGAGCAGGAGCGGAACTGCCAGGATCGACCCGCCTCCGCCGATCAGCCCGAGCGAGAACCCCACGAGGACGCCCGATACGACGCTCATGATCACCTGGAAGGGCGTCAGCATAAATGATGGAATTCGCCAGCGATATTTACGTATATCTTGGATTTATATTTTTATATTATTGAAGGCGCGAACTTATATGGATGGTTTGACCATCCATTAGCCGTGAGGATCGCCAGCCTGTCGCCGACCGCCTCCGACATATTGAAGCACCTGGGGGCCCTCGACGAGCTGGTCGGGGTCTCCTCGTATTGCCTGCCGTTCGTGGGCGAGAGGAAGCGCGTGATAGGATCGTACACTACCCTATCCCTGAAGGCCCTTAAGGAGGTGAATCCGGACCTCGTGTTCCTGGAGGGGACCGTCCAGGACGCCCTGAAGGGGACCGTGGAGGGCGCCGGCTTCCGGGCGATCCTTCTGCCCTTCCCCAGGAGCCTGGAGATAATATTCGACGACGTATTGCTCGTGGGTACGCTGGTCGGCCGGCGCCGCGAGTCCCTGGAGCTCGCCTACCGCCTAAGGGAGGGTATCCGCCCCCTGAGGCCCAACGGAGGGGGGAGGCCGCGCGTCTACATAGAATTCTGGCTGGGAAGGGGCGAGGAGGACAGGGTGGCGCCCGGCGCCCTGACGTACGTAGACGAGATGATCTACCTGGCGGGCGGCCTCAACGCGCTTTCGGATTTCCCCTGGGGATTCCTGCGCATAAACCCGGGCGAAGTCCTGCGCCTCGACCCGGACATCGTGATATTCCACCTAGACCCGTACCTGAAGATGGATCCGGAGGTCGTGGAGCGCAGGGGATGGAGCGATATTAGCGCCGTCAGGCGCGGAAGGGTCTACGTCGTGCGTGAGTCCTCCGAGGTGAACCTGGCGCACCATGGCCCTTCCACGCTCGTGAAATCGTTCCAGTGGCTCTCGTCCATCATCGAGGGTGCCGCCTCCCCCTAGGGGATGATCCTTTCATCTCGACGAAGATGCCCCGCAAACCCTAGATAGGCCGCCATCCTACGTGTGGCGTGATAAAGGTCAAGAGGATCTATCGGCCGAGGGATCCGGACGACGGACTATGGATACTCGTGGAGAGGTTGTGGCCGAGGGGCGTCAGGCGCGGCTCCGTGGACGCGTGGATGAAGGAGGTTGCTCCCTCGCCGGAGCTCAGGGAGTGGTTCTCGCATGATCCATCGAAGTGGGAGGAGTTCCGCTCCAGGTATTTGGAGGAGCTCTCTAGGAACCCCGCCGTGAACAGGTTGCTGGATCTCGCGAGGACCGGGAACGTGACCCTCGTGTACGCGGCTAGGGACGAGGAACACAACAGCGCCGTGGTGCTCAAGGAGTTCCTGGAGAGGGCATTGCAGGCCGACGTCCGCGCGTGAAATCCGCGCCGCTGAGCTGGGCCGTACAGCCTCGGTATCGAGTACCTTACGCGCGGCTTCCCAGGGGGACGGCACACCGGCGATCGAGGACGGAGGCGAGTTCCACGGTCGATAACTTGCGCTCACAATCTTAATATCTACTATAGGAAAGGAAACTTTAGTATACGTTTAATTACCCCCTATTTTAAATGACCATCTCTGAGAATGAGCGAACAACAAATCGACAGGACCCAAATAGCCCTGCCAATATTGAGGATCACCCTCGGCTGGATGTTCTTCTCGGCATTCCTGAGGAGGGTCGTCAACGTGCCAGCGAAGATGAACCCAGCCTCCTCCGCGTACGTGGGCGGAAAACTGATCACGTTCATACCGCACGCCTGGTTGATCTCCGGCGTCCTCGAGTACACCCTGGAGCACCCGGCGCTGCTCTACGAGTTCCTGGTGCTCTGGACGGCGCTCGAGGCCATCTTCGGGCTCTTCATGATGCTGGGGTTCATGAGCAGGTTCTCCGGCCTGGCACTCGCGCTCCTAGTATGGGGGATAGGGCTGGGCGCCGGGTGGTTGGGCACGACGTGCTTGGACGAATGGCAGATAGCCGCCGTGGAGGGCGCCGCCGCCCTCATGTTCATGTTCACCGGGAGCAGATGGCTTTCGCTGGACCAGCTGATAGCGAAGAGGTACCCGAAGGGCCTGAAGATAGGGAGGTGGCATATCCCGCTCTGGTGAGGTGATGGGACGTGGATAAGTACGTCGCTGCGGTCGCGGTCTTCATAGTGATAGCCACGGGGCTCACGTTCGCCAGCTACCAGGTATTCTTCCAGGGATTCACGCACCTAACCAATTACTCGAAGACGCCCGGGTACGATCTCCACGGAACTCAGCTGTTCTCGAACGGGACGCTCGACCTCCAAATATCCCGCGTGGACGGGCCCGACACCTACGGCGGCTTCATAGTGTTGGTACAGGTGCTCTATCCCAACGGCACGGTGCTGTACCAGTGGAACGCCTCGCAACTCGGCCACATACCGCAGTCAGATATACATAACGAGTTCCCGCTTCATCCGGTGAGATCGGACGGGTTCGCCCTCGTGGTGCCGCTGGGCCAGAACGCCACCGTCGTGTTGCAGATGCACCGCGCGGTGCCCCCCGGTACTTACATAGTCAGGGCGTACGACGTCGACGGTCAATACTCGGCGTACGGCCAGAAGTTCCAGGCGATCGTCACAGTCCAGTGATATTTGATATATTTTCAATTTTTATCACATAGTTCTTGGGCTACCGCTCAGAAAATTTATAGTGACAACGATCGGAGGAGGCGGGAAGAACCCCATGAGCGGCGATGCGCCCTCGATCCTGGTGATATTGGGGTCCCCCAGGGACTACGGCTCCTCGACAAAACTCGCGCACGTCGCCATGGAGGGCGTCAAGGACGCCGGCGGCAGGGCCGAGATCGTACGGCTTTACGAGCACAAAATAAAGCCCTGCCTGGGGTGCGTGTCCGATGACATTAAGCTCTGCAGATTTCCCTGCGTGATAGACGACGACGATTTCAACGCCTTGGGTGAGAAGATGATGAACTCGGACGGCTACATAATAGCCACCCCGGTGTACTGGTATGCCCCCTCGGGCACCCTGAAGAACTTCATAGACAGGTTGACCAGCATGGAGAACATGTCGGTTCACACGGGGCGGAGCCTGTTGGAGGGGAAGGTCGCCGGGTTCGTGGCCGCGGGCCTCGACTCGGGGGTCATGATGGCCATCGCCTACTTGATGTCCGTCTTTAACAGCATGGGCGTCGTGGTGGCCCCATGGAGCATGGCCTACAGCCACATGGAGGACGTGACGAAGGACGAAAACGCCCTGCGCGACGCGTACAACGTGGGTTACCTGGTCGTCGAGACGGTAAAGGCGTTGAAGGCCTACGGGAAGCGCGTGGGTTACAATTGGAAGGTGGACGTAGGCCGTCTGATCAGTGCGGCCGAGGGCGCCTTCAGAGAGGAGGAGCGGACCAAGAGGCTTCGGGAGCTCGAGAAGCTCGCATCAAAGACGTCCGGGAGCGCCTCTGGCTAGAGCATGTGATTTCCGTTCGGACGTAATTCGAGGTCTCGAATAATACTCAGCGCGCCGCGGGGACCGCCTCCGCCTCTGGCTGGAGGACCCCCACGAGCCTCCC
>CAYFJD010000098.1:0-3836 GCA_964343285.1 uncultured Nitrososphaerales archaeon | reverse complement strand
TGGCGGGCCCGCCGGGACTCGAACCCGGGACCTCAGGCTCCGCAGGCCTGCGCCCTATCCTGGCTAGGCCACGGGCCCTCGCGGGCCAGAGATAGCGCCGAGTAATAAGCTATTACGTCGCGGAGGCCGCGGGCAGGGGGCGGATGGGCGCCAGCCCGACGACCCGTACTCCCCGAGGACCCTGCGGTAGATCTCCAGCGTGCGCTCCGCCAGCACGTCCCAGGAGTAGCGCTCGCGCGCTATCCTGGCGCCGTTCGCGCCCATCCTTGACGCCTCCTCAGGGTGGTCCAGGATCCAGGAGATCGCGTCCGCCAGGGCGCGCGGGTCGCAGCAGGGGACCTTGAGGCCGCTGACCATGTGCTCGACGACCTCCGCCAGGCCTCCCACGTCCGAGGCCACGACGGGCTTGCCGGCCGACATCGCCTCCAGCGCCACTATGCCGAACGGCTCGTAGATGCTCGGGAACACGGCGACGTCCGCGACCGCGTAGAGCTCCGCCAGCTCCTCGTCGCTCACGAAGCCGAGGAAGTAGAACTTCTCCGCGGCGCCGCGCGACTCCACCATCCTCATCAGGCCCACCCTCAGGGGGCCGTCGCCCGCGAGCACGAACTTCGCGTCGGAGCGGCGCCTCAGGAGGTCCAGCGCCGCGTCCACCAGGACCTCCACGCCCTTCTCGTGCACCATGCGCCCAACGAAGAGCACCAACTTCTCGTGGTCGGCGGCGTACCTGCGCCTTATGGACCTCGGGTCGGCCCCCGGGTCCAGGGACGGCAGGGGCGTGAATCCGTTGGGCACCACGTCTATCTTGTCCGTCGGCACGCCGAGGCAGCGCTCCAGCTCCCCCTTCATGTACCCGCTGCAGACTATCGTCCTCCAACTCTCGTAGGCCTGCCACCACTCCACCTCGGCTATGTGCCTCTGCAGCGGGTCGCGTATCCCGGAGCGCCTTCCGCACTCGGTGGAGTGGAAGGTCGATATCAGGGGCCTCCTCGCCATGTGCTTGAGCGCTATCCCGGCCGTGGCGGAGAGCCAGTCGTGCGCGTGGATCAGGTCGAAGCCCGAGGCCCTGTGCTCCCTCAGCGCCGCCTCGAGCATGCGCAGGTTGAACTGGTGGACCCACGCCGGGAAGTCGGGCGACGGGTAGCCGGAGCTCTGGACCCTCACGACCTTCAGGTTGCCCTCGACCTCCACCTCCGGGAGCCCCGGGTACTCGAGCGTGACGACCACCACCTCCACGCCCTTCCTGGCGAGCGCCCTCGACAGCCCGTACACGTGGCGGGACAGGCCGCCGACGATCCTCGGCGGATACTCCCAGCTCAGCTGGAGGACCCTCATGGCGCCAGGAACCTCGAGATCGCGGAGGCCATGGCCGCCGGGTCGGCCGCCAGCGCGGTCCTGTCGGCCGGCACCTGGTGCGCGTACCTGACCCTGAGGAGGGCGGGGCGGGAGCGCGCGACCACGAGGTCCGAGCTGTGGGCCGAGCGCATCTCCAGCCCCCTTATCGCGGCGGACTCCAGGTCGGGGCCGGAGGGGGCCGAGTCCCCCAGGGAGGACACGAGAGGCACGCCGAGCCACGCCTTGATCGCGGCGCCCAGGACGGAGCCGGCCCAGCCGTAGCCGACGATCGCGCGCACGTCGCACGGGTCGACCTCCTCCTCCATCAGCCGCGATATCGCCCTCGCGAAGTCGCCGATCGAGGCTATGACGGCCGAAACGAGGCTCGTGTTGGCCTTCACGGTCACCGCCACCGGGTAGCGTATCCCCTCCAGGGGGCCGTCGGAGCTCCAGGGATATAGGTGGACGGCGCGGGGCAGGGCGGACGCGTCCGCGGCCGGGTCCCCGTCCGGCCCCCCCTCGCGCGACCACGAGATCATGAGGACGGTCGGCATGGCCTCAGCTCGATATCGATATCACGGAGATCTCGCCGCGGAAGGTCAGGTAGAACTTGTCCCCGACCCTGGACAGGTAGCCCAGCCTCTCCCCCAGGTCCATGAGCGATTCGATCTCGGAGAAGGACGCGTCGCGCAACAACGGGCAGAGGTCGCCCGGGGCCACCGCCGCCCCCTCGTTGACCGCCCCGAGTAAGTGCATCGCGCGCAGGAGATCCCTGAGCTTCGGCTCGGTCGCCATCGCCCTTCCATCCGTAATGCTCCAAATAAGGATCGCACCAGTGGCTCCAGTACTGAGCCGGGTTCTTCACGGGCACCGGGTTCTCGGAGGCGCCGGCGGGGCTCGGGTTCCCGCCGAGGGGCGCGCTGAAGAGCTCGGAGGAGTAGCCGATCGCGCCCTCGGCCACCATGTGGTCCAGGTTGTTCAGCAGGACGCCCTCGACGTCCGCGGAGATGGCCCTCATGAACTCGATCAGGTAGGGCGTGTCCCTGGGCCAGACGACGTACCCGTGGTACTCCGCGTCCCCGAGGTAGGGCCTCCTCTCCACGTCCCTCGCGACGATCCCGAAGGGGGCGACCGAGTCCCCCAGGGCTACCATGCGCCTGTAGACCACGAGGTCCCTCACCTGGGGCCAGGCCGCCGAGAGGTCGTCGGCGGAGTAGATTATGCCCCTCAGGACGGCCATCGCCTCGACCGCCGGCGACCCCCTCGTCCAGTCCGCGCGGCCGGTCGAGGGGTCGTAGGTGAGCGGGGGGAGGCGGCCCGGCGCGTAGAACCTGGACCTGAAGCCGGAGGAGAGCTCCTCCGCGAGCCGGGAGACGCCGTCGGGGACCTGGAGGCCGGAGGACCTGAGGGCGGAGGAGAGCTTGACGTACGACTCCAAGTAGAGGGCGTTCACCTCCACGAGCGCGTAGAGGCCCGAGGGATCCGCGGACCCCAGCCAGCCCGGCGGGAGGCGCGAGGGCCAGGCCACCCCGTCCACCTCGTGGACGGAGTCCATCCACGAGGAGCCGGCCCGGCAGAGGACGAGGCCGTCCTCCAGCCTGCAGCCGGAGAACCCGATCCTGAGGGCGGAGGCCGCGGCCTCCGCCGCGCGGGAGGCGGCCCTCAGGACCTCCTGGGAGCCCGTGAGCTCGTACACCCTCAGGGCGGCGTTCAGGAGCTGGGGGAAGGCGTCGCTGGCGTAGTCCCCCGAGTCCACCAGCGTCCTCAGCCCCCCGGCCTCCACGGCGAGCCCCAGGAGCCGGACTATCGCCCTCGATATCCATCCCCCGCACCCCAGCAGCTCCACGTAGGTGGCGGCGTTCCACCTGAACCCCTCCGCCGCGTCCCTCGACCAGGGGCGCCTGAACCACATCGCCCCGGCCTCCGGGTAGTAGGCGGGGCCGGCTGGGACCCCGAAGGAGGCGAGCCTGCTGACCCTCAGGGCGAAGGCCTCGGCGACCTCCCTGGGGGCGCGGAGGGAGGCCATCACCCTCCTCACGGCGTCCCCGGCCCAGGGCCCGCAGCGCGCGGCGCCGGCCGCGCGGGGCAGGGGGACCTCGACGTCCAGGCGGCCGTCAAGGGACTCGACGGCGATGGGTGCGTACAGGCGGGAGGTGCGCCTGACGAAGCGGACGTAGCCGTCCTCGACGCGCCTGAACCCGTCGCCCAGCTTGTACACCCAGTCCGTCCACAGCTCGAGCCCGGCGGACCTCCCCCTCCAGGAGAGGCGGACGGCGAAGGGGGCCGCGTCCGACCCGACGAGCGCCTCGCCCTCGCGCGCGGCCACGGAGTAGCGCGGCGCCCGCCCGGACTCCATGTCCCTCAGGTCGAAGAGCGGGACGAAGACCGTGGGGCGAGAGGCGCGGACCGCGAGCCTCCCGCCGGCCCTCAGGGACACGCCCACCCTGTAGGTCCTACCCCCCGGATCCAGGTAGACGTACTCGGCGGATGTGACCCTGACC
>CAYFJD010000097.1:0-3874 GCA_964343285.1 uncultured Nitrososphaerales archaeon | reverse complement strand
GCGCGATCGCCCCGCGCTTAGGCGGCGCCGCCTAAGCGCGGGCGCCCGGAGGGGGGGAGCCCAGGACGGACTCCAGCTTCCTCGTTATCCCCTCCAGGTAAAGCCACTTGTGCCTCCCCTCCTCGACGACCACCTCGCCGTTGACCAGCACGTAGTCGAAGTCGCCCCTGCCCGCAGAGAAGAGGATGACGGAGCGCGGGTCGCCGGAGGGGAACCTCAGGTGCGGCTTCCTGAGGTCGAGCGCCACCATATCGGCCCTGAAGCCGGGGGCTATCCTGCCGATCCCGCCGCCCAGGATGGAGCCGGCCGAGGACGTCATGGACTCGAGCAGCGGGGAGGGGTCCGGGTTGAACCCGCCCATGGCGTCCAGGTGCAGGGCTATCCTGGCCTCGTCGAGCAGGCTCGGTATCGCGTAGAGCGACCTGATCCCCGTCCCGAGGGCGGCCTCCACGCCTATCGATCTGAGCCTCAGTATGCCGCCCGCCCACCTCCCGCGGAGGGCCTGGGAGGGCGTGATCACCAGGCCCACGCCGGCCTCCACCAGGGCCTTGGCGGTGCCGAGGGGTATGGACGCGCCGGCCACCGCCGACGCCCGCCCCACGTCCTCCGGGCCCAGCGGCGACTCGAGGCCCGACACGTCCAGCACGATCCTGCCCTCCCCCGGGGCCGGCTTGGGGGGCGTCCAGCCCTCGGACGTGAGCAGCGTCAGCTCGGGCCACTGGGGCACCGCCTCCCCGGGCTCCACGAGCCTGGACGCTATCACCCTTATCCCGCTCCTCTGGGCCGCCCTCTCCAGCACGGAGGGGTCGTGCGCGGAGTCGCGCACGGTCGTGACCCCGGAGAGGAGCATCGTCGTGTACGCGAAGAGCGCGCTCCAGTACAGGGCGTCGGAGCTGGGCCGGAAGCCCTGGAGGTCCCCGGACGAGCGCCCCGCGGCCAGGAGGTACGTGTAGGCGTGGGCGTCTATCAGGCCGGGCATCAGCAGGTGGTGGGGCAGCTCCAACCTCTCCTCGGACCTGGGGCAGTCTCCCCCCACTTGGACTATCGAGCCGCCAGAGACCGCGACGCAGCCGTCCTCCACCATGCCGAGCTCGGACATTGTGAGTATTCTGGGGGCCCTCACGACAAGGTCCACGCGCTCGTCGCTCCGCACGGTCGAGGCGCCGGGGGCCCCGCCCCTTATAACCTCAGTGGAGCGCCTAATATAAGCGGGGGAGCCGCGCGCGGGCGTGGGCAGGAGGAAGGGGGAGCTGGAGGAGGTCCTCAGCAGGGCGCTGCACGCGGACGACCCCAGCCTCTACGTGGTGGTCTTCAGGGACATGGACTCGCTGAGGGAGGCGCCGCTCGTGGAGTTCCTGGAGGAGTCGGAGGGCTTCGCCAGGATCCCGGCGTCCAGGATAGTCGAGATAAGGAGGCTCGGCGAGGTCGTCTACAGGAGGCGCGGATCTATATCCTGTCGAGGGGCTCTATGCCCATGAGCGACAGCAGGCGCCCCATGAGCGCCCTGAACGAGCCGACGAGCGCGAGCCTCGCGGACCTCCTGAGCTCGTCGGGCTCCTGGAGGACGCGGTGCCTCTCGTAGAACGCGTTGAAGGCCTCCGCCATCTCGTAGGCGTAGACGGCGACCCTCTTGGGGCTGAGCTCCCTGGCGGCGGCCTCCAGCTCGAGGTCGTACCTCGACATCACCTTGATCAGCCCCACCTCCTCCGCCGACGTGAGCGTGGCCAGGGCCTCCCTGCTGGCGCCGGCGACGCCCCCGGCCCTCTCGATTATGCGCGAGGCCCTGGCGTAGGTGTACTGCAGGTAGGGGCCGGTGCTGCCCTCTATGCGGAGGGCCTCGTCCAGGTCGAACACCAGGATCTTGTCGGGGTCCTGCCTGAGCATCTGGTACCTCAGCGCCCCGACCGCCACCGCCTCCGCGGTCCTCCTCACCCAGTCCTCCGGCGCTCCCGGGTTCCTCCTGCGGACCTCCGCCTCAGCCCTGGAGCGGAGGGCATCCAGCACGTCGTCGACGTTCACGTACGTGCCCTTCCTGCCCGACATGTGGACTATCTGCCTCCCCTCGGGGACCTCCATGCCCAGGGCCTCCGCGGTCCTCCTGCTCAGCGCCACGACGTCGTACCCGAGGTGGACGTACCTCTTGCCCGAGCCCCTCCCGAGGAGCTCCACCGCGTAGGAGACGAAGCCCTGCACCCTCGACTGCCTAACGTCTATGACGGTTATCGCCACGTCCGAGGACCCGAAGGCCGGGTGGTCGGCCTCGCCCCCGCCCAGGTCCGTCGTCCACAGGACCGTCCCGTCCGGCTGGACTGCGAACTTCCTGTAGCTGAAGGGGTCCGGGAGCAGCCCGAGCTTCCAGGCGGCGTAGGGTATGTCCTTGGCGGCGTAGACGGTCGTGCCGTCGCTCCTGACGAGGACCTTCTCCTCCCCCTCGCCCGGCGCCTGGAGGACCCAGCAGCCGGCGAGCTCGCCCTCCTCGACGAACTTGACCGCGCCCGCCTCCTTGAGCCTCCGGAACGCGGCCTCCCAGAGCCCGGCCCTGAGTACGTGGCTCTCCCAGTTGAGGAGGTCGTAGCGGGCCCCGAGCCTCCAGCAGGTCTCCAGCTGAGCCCTCAGGACCCTCGGGATCACGCGGGAGGCGAGCTCGGCCGCGGGCCCGGACCCGCGCTCCAGCTGCGCCAGGACCTCCCTGCGCCTCTCCAGCAGGTCTGGCCTGGACTCGTACGCCTCGTTGACCCTCACGTACACCTGGTCCCCGCAGTACGCGTCGTACTTCGTCCCGTCCGGCGGCTCCTCCGGCATCCCCAGGTAGAGCATGCCGACGAGCACGTCGGCCACCTGGACCCCCGTGTCGTCCACGTAGTTCAGGACCTCCACGCGATACCCGACCTCCGAGAGCAGCCTGGCCAGGCTGTCGCCGAGCACGAGGTTCCTGGCGTGGCCCACGTGGAGGGCCTTGTTCGGGTTCACGCTCGTGTGCTCCACCGACACCTTCCTGCCGCCCCCCACGTCGACCCTCCAGCCCGACAGCGCAGCGCTCAGGGTCCCCTGGGCAAGCTCGACCGGGTCGGCGAAGAAGTTCACGTAGCCGGAGGGGTGGGCGGCGACCGACTTTATCGGCGGGGGGCGATCCCTGGATATCAGGAGGGCTATGGACTCCGCGACCTCGGCGGGGGGCTTGCGCAGGACCTTCGCGGCCCTGAATGGCGCGTTGACGGCCAGGTCCCCCAGCGAGGGGTCCGGCGGGACCTCCACGCTGAAGTCGACCCCGGCGGCCCCCAGGGACCTGAGGGCGGCCTCGACTGATTCCCTGACCGAGTCCCGGAAGCGCCTGAAGGTCAACCCGGATCCTCAGAGCCACTCGTAGTAGTCCTCCTGCGCCCTCTCCCTGGCTATCCTGTCCTCGCTCAGCCTGTAGAGCTCCGCCATCTCCTCTATCCGGGCGAACATCTCGGAGGCGACGGGGAACCTCAGGGGCGAGTACTCCCTGAACTCCGCCTCGCCTCCCCTGATCTCTATCAGGTGGCCGCTGACGACCGCCGGCGCCTCGAGGAGGCTGCGCGCGGGCCCCTCCAAGTCCGCCTTCACGTAGAAGGAGTATACCCTCCTGGATCCGTCGGCGGCCTCCAGCCACACGGTCGCCAGGGCGTTCCCGGAGCTCCTGTAGAGCGACGCCAGCACGTCCCTGTACCTCTCGCCCACCCGGGGCGCAGGTATCCTGGCGACCCTGGAGAGCCCCTCGGACCTCAGGTCCCTGGAGAGCTCCTGCAGGAGCGACCCTACGTCCGCCTCGAGCCTGACGTACCTTATCAACGTGGCGTCCTGGGGGCGGAGGTATTAAAGTTGCGCGAATGGATCTGGCGGGCCCGCCGGG
>CAYFJD010000096.1:0-3886 GCA_964343285.1 uncultured Nitrososphaerales archaeon | reverse complement strand
CACGCCCACCCTGTAGGTCCTACCCCCCGGATCCAGGTAGACGTACTCGGCGGAGGTGGCCCTGACCCTGACGGAGGCGGGCCTCAGCTCCCCGCCGTCGAGCGGGGCGTAGTAGAGCCCGTCGAGCGCCTTGTAGATGCGCCCGCCTAGGGGGCCCACGAGGAGGCCCTGCCACGAGAAGTCCCTGTTCGCGCCGTGCAGGGATCCGCGGGGGGACGGTATGGGGGCGTCGAAGACCGACGTGGAGAACTCCAGCAGGCCGTTCTTGAGCAGCACCTGGAGGTTCCTCGCGAAGTCCCAGTCCGGGTTCTCCTCCGTCCCGGACTCCACGTAGACGTCGCCGCCCGCAACGAATATCCTGGGGGGAGCCGCCATGGCGAAGCACCCGCCTACTTGGCCGGCGCGAGGCGCCCGAGGGCCGAGAGGGCGGCGCGCACGGGGTCGCGGGCGCGGGAGGCCGCCTCCAGCTCCTCCGCCAGGCGGTCCCAGAGGAACACGTGCCTGACCCAGGATTGCAGGTCGCCGTTCAGGTGGCCGGCCATCGCGGAGGGGCACTCGAGGAGGCAGCGGCGCAGGTCGTCCAGGGTCCTGAGCAGGGAGTCCCCCTCCGGGGACCTGACCACGAAGGAGAGCCTGGGGGGAGTCCTGAGGCGCGGCGCGTACCTCTCTACCCCGGACGAGTACGCGCGGAGGACGTCGGCGTAGAGCGACAGGAGGGAGTGCAGGTAGCTGGTGTAGGCCGCCAGCGGGTCCTTGTAGGGGCTGAAGTAGTCGTGGACTGCGCCGGAGGGGCCGCGCTTCGTCGACATGTAGTAGAAGTTATCGCTCATGCCCAGGTACCTCCAGTGGACCAGGAGCTCGCCGCCGACCGCGCGGGCGTAGGACCCGACCTCCTCGTAGAGGGCCAGGGCGCGCGCCTGCTCCTCGGACCCGGCCCAGGCGCTCGGGTCCTTCTCCACGTCCGCCCAGCTTATCGTGTCCCAGGGCGGCACGTCCACGTAGTCCGCGGGGGTGAGCCTCCTGGCGGCCTCGGAGACCCCCACGGCCTCGACCCCGGCGTCCTCCAGCGCCCTGGGGAGGGCCTCCAGGAAGTCCAGGATGCCGGTCTCCCTCCAGTGGTGTTCCCCGAAGGTCTCGATGTCCACGGCGACGAAGACCACGTCGCCGGGGCTCGCGGCTATCCAGGACGCGTACTTCTCGGCCGTCAGGGGGTACTGGTCCCATGAGCGCTCGGAGAACCTGAAGGCCACGTCGTCGCTCAGCCTGTAGTTCCTCATCAGGATCGGTATCCCGGCGCGGGACATGTAGAGGTAGTTGGGGCTCCTCCACCCGAGGACCCTCTCCGCGCCCTCCGTGAGCGCCAGCCCGAAGCCGGCGCGGCGCATGGCCCGGCCTATCTCGTCGTTGTAGAGCATCTCCGTCGCCTCCGCCGCCCTCGGCCGGACGCCGAACTCCGACTCCACGGCGTCCGCCTGCGCCTCCAGCTGCTGCTCCATCTCGTCGAGGTCGCTCAGGAGGGGGGACACGCCGTGGTAGTAGGGCTGGGCGATGGGCTCCGCCCCCGCCTCCACGGACCTCCTGAGCTCCTGGAGGACCTCGCGGGCGTGCTCCCTCGCCTGCTCGATCCAGACGCCGCTGGGGCTGAAGGAGAAGGCGAAGCCCCTGGAGGCCGCGGCCGAGAGTATCCTGGAGGCGGGCGCGTAGCACTTGGAGGTCACGCGGCCGAAGACCTGGGCGTCGAGCTGCGAGTCGTAGGAGGCGCGGGGCCCCTCCCTCATCCTGTCGAGGAGGGCGCGGGGGCTGAGGGGCCTCGTCCTCCTCGGCTGGTGCATCTCGAACATGAAGGCGGCCAGCCGGGCCATGGGGGAACTGGGCGCACCACATTTAAATAGAAAGCGCCGCTCAGCGCCAGGATGGCCGGGAGGACGATCGTCAGCGTCACGCCGGACCTCGCCCTCGAAGCGGGGAACACCTACGCCGGGGGCCTCGGGGTCCTCGAGGGCGACAAGTTCTACGCGGCCGCCAAGATCGGCCTGGACTACAGGGTGCTCACGCTCCTGTACGGGAACGGGTACGTGGACTACGAGCTGGACGCCGAGGGCAACCCGGTGCCCAGGCCCCAGCCGCAGCCGGAGGAGTTCCTCAGGTCCCTCAGGGTGGGCGACGAGTTCAAGGTCAGGGTCAGGGGGGAGGAGGTGTCCGTCCAGGCCCTGGAGCTCGCGGAGGGCTCCGCCCGCGCGGTCTTCTTCAGCCCGACCTCGCCCGAGTGGGCGGTGAGGGCGGCTGAGAGGCTCTACATAGAGGAGGGCCCCGAGCAGGGCTTCCTCAAGTACGTCCTGCTCGCGAGGGCGAGCGAGGCCTACATCCGCAGGGACGTTGGGCTGGACTCCGTGGCCTTCGTGGACCTGCAGGAGGCTTACACCGCCCTCCTCCCGCTCTCGCTGAGGCTCCCGGGCAAGTACAGGATGGTTGTGCACACGGCCGGGCCCTGGGGGCACCCGACGTTCCCGAGGGAGTACTTCGCCTC
This sequence comes from uncultured Nitrososphaerales archaeon, assembly GCA_964343285.1. GTDB lineage: Archaea > Thermoproteota > Nitrososphaeria > Conexivisphaerales > Conexivisphaeraceae > Conexivisphaera. The sequence goes on along the minus strand of CAYFJD010000096.1, from coordinate 1,359 downwards.
GGAGTACGGCTACTCCTTCGCGGAGGAGAAGGTCCCCCTGACGGAGATAGGGCTCTCCCTCGCCAGGCAGGCATTCGCGGTCTCCGCCAAGCACATGGACGTGCTGTCCAGGGTGTTCCCGCACCACAGCTGGAAGATGGGCTACGTGACCAACGGGGTGAACCTGGACAGGTGGATGGACGCGGAGGCGAGGTCGAGGTACGAGGACCTGAACCTGGACAGGTTCATCTCGCTGAGGGAGAGGCTGAGGAGGTCGCTCGTGGACCTGATAGCGAGGTACAAGGACGTGGACCCCGGGAGGAGGATGATAGTCGTCTGGGCCAGGAGGCTCGCCCCCTACAAGAGGCCGGAGTTCGCCGCCCGCCTGGCGTCGGAGCTGGGGGACGCGCCCCTGTTCTTCGTCCTGGGCGGCAAGCCCCACCCGAGGGACGGGGCCGGCCTGGAGGCGATGAGGCTCTTCGCGAGGCTCCACAGGGAGCGGGAAAACGTCGTCTACGTGCCGAACTACGGGATAAGGGAGGCCAAGGTGATCCTCGGCGGCGGGGACGTCCTCCTCTTCACGCCCTTCTCCGGGTGGGAGGCCTGCGGCACCAGCTACATGAAGGCCGGCGTCAACGGCGTCCCGTCGATAGCTTCCCGCGACGGCGGGGCCCTGGAGTTCATAGTCGACGGGGTGAACGGGTGGTTCTTCGGCGAGGACCTGAGGAACATGGTGGACTACGGGGGCGAGGAGGGGCGCCGGATAAGCGAGGCGGAGTACGCGCAGCTCAGGGACGCGCTGCTCAGGGTCCACCGCATGTACTCGGAGGACCCTGAGTCGTTCCACAGGGTCGGGCTGAACGCGCTCAGGAGCTTCGCGACTAGGGCGAGCATGGAGAGGGTCCTGCGCGAGTACTACCCGGAGCTCCTGGGCCTCGCCGCGCGACCTCACGCGCCCGCCTTCACCAGCAACTCCCTGAGTTGCTCCGACAGGCGCCTCCTCGCCTCCTCGCCCAGCCCGAGCTCCTCCGCGACCTCGCGCCAGACCTTCACGTTGTATATGCACCCCGGATCGGGGCCCATCACGTCCCCCGTGTACCCGTAGGCCCTGGCGCGGCAGCCGCCGCAGACGTACTTGTACGGGCACTGCCCGCAGAAGCCGCCCAGCTGTCCCCTGTCCCTCAGCCTCCTGAGGAGCGGGGACTTCGTCCAGATGTCCCAGAAGGCCTCCTCGCGCAGGTTCCCGACCTTTATCGGGAGGAAGACGCAGGGTATGAGGTCCCCGTTGGGCTGTATCCCGGCGTAGATCCTCCCCGCGCCGCACCCCCCGACGAAGTCCGCGAGCGCCGTGATCCCGGAGTCCCCTCCCACGTAGAAGTG
>CAYFJD010000095.1:0-3898 GCA_964343285.1 uncultured Nitrososphaerales archaeon | reverse complement strand
CCCCGACGAAGTCCGCGAGCGCCGTGATCCCGGAGTCCCCTCCCACGTAGAAGTGGGTGGGGGCCACCTCCCTTCCTGAGCTCATCTGGAGGGAGACGCGGCCGTAGTAGGGGGCGGTCGAGACCACCAGGATCTTCCTCCTCCTGTACTCCTCGAACATCTTCCTCATGGCCCTCTCCCTCTCCGCCGGGTCCAGGTCCATCTCCACTATGTCCTTCCCGCGCCCCACGGGGACGAAGTTGAAGAAGATGACCCTCTGGACCCCTATCTCCTCCGCCAGGTCCAGTATGTCGTCCATCTCGTCCACGTTCATCCTCGTCAGCGTGGTGGCCATGGCCGTGCTGAACCCGAGCTCGACGGCGTTCCTCAGGCCCTTTATCGAGAGGTTCCAGGCGCCCTTCATCCCCCTGAACCAGTCGTGCTTGTCGGGGTCCGCGGAATCTATGCTGACCTCCACGTACCTGACGCCCAACCCCTTCACCCTCTCCGCGAAGGACCTGTTCGAGAGGGCTATCCCGTTCGTCGCGACCGCGACGTACATCCCCCTCCTGGCGGCCTCGCCTGCCACCCTCATGAAGTGCGGGTGTATCAGGGGCTCCCCACCGCTGAACGCGATCGCGGCCAGCCCCGCCCTGTCCAGCTGGGCCACCACCTTCAGCTTCTCCTCCAGGGTGAGCTCGTCCGGCAGCGGCCGGTCCGCCCTCTGGTAGCAGTGCTTGCACCTCAGGTTGCACATGTTGGTGAAGTTCCAGACGACGAGGAAGGGGGCGGGGAGCTCCTGCGGCACGGTCACCCCGTATTCCGCTATCCCCTTGAGCACGAGCTCTATCCCCCTCCTGACGGGCGGGTCGCGGAGCATCCCCTTCACCGCCTCGTCGTCCGCGCGGGTGATCGCTATCCCCATCCTCAGGAGGAGGTCGAGGATGAAGCTCTGGAAGCTGCACGAGAGGGTCATGGGGCCCGCGTCCTCCCCCGCGTAGGCGGCGAGGGCCTTGTCCAGGGCGATGCGCCCGTCCGGCTCGACCCTCATCATGGACTTCAGGATCAGCCTCGAGATCGGGTTGCCCAGGACCATCTGGAGGGCCGCGAAGAACCCGCTGACCCCGCCCTTGGAGCCGTCCTCGCTCATCCCTGGATCGACCTCCACGCCGACCTGACCCCCTCGAAACCGGCCCTTATCTCCTCGATCAGGGACTTTTCGTACTCCTCGAAGCTGCTGTACATGCGCGGCGCCGCGCTCCCCCTCATCGAGGAGATCGCCGACTTGACGGCGCGGATCGCTATGTCGATCATCGTGCTGAGCCTCCGCTTGGCCAGCTGGGAGAGCACGTAGCTGGGCCTCATGTAGAACTTCCTGTAGGCCCAGCCGAGGAGCTTGGCCAGCTGCTCGCGCCCTATGTAGAGGCCGCGCATGACCGGGTAGACGGTCGTGTAGTAGTCCCAGTCCCAGACCTCTATCAGGCCGTCCCTCAGCGCCTCGTCGTAGAGGGGCGTCCCCGGGTAGGGCGTGGCCACCGTGAACTGGGCGTAGTCCAGGTGCAGCTTCTCCGCGAACTTGACCGTGTTCCTCACGTCGTCCACGCGTTGCCAGGGGAAGCCCAGGACGAAGCTGCCGGCCACCTCCATGCCGGCCTCCTTCGTGGCGCGCACCGCGTCCTCCACCTGCCCCGTCGTTATCTTCTTCCTTATCCTCAGGAGGTCGTCGTCGTTGTAGGACTCGACCCCGTAGTAGATGATGTTGCACCCCTTCGCCCTCATGTTCCTGAGCATGTCCCTGTTCACGGAGCTCACCCTCGTCCCGCACGTCCAGGAGATGTCCAGCCTCCTCTCCTCGAGCTCCCTGAGGAACTCGTCGACCCACCTGTGGGAGAGCGTCAGCTCGTCGTCCGCGAAGACCACCACGTTCGTCTTGTACTCCTGCGTCGCCCTCTCTATCTCGTCCGCGACGAGCTTCGCGCTCCTTATCCTGTACCTGCGCCCCCAGTAGTAGCTCGTGGAGCAGTAGATGCAGCCGTAGGGGCAACCCCTGCTGGCTATCACGTGTATTATCTTGACGGGCTTGTCGAACACGGTGTACTTGTCCATGGGGAGGAGGTGGCGGGCAGGCTCGGGCAGCTCGTCCAGGTTCTCGATGGGCCTCCTGGGCCTTGTGAGCCTCGGCCCGGGGAGGGCCAGCCCGTCCACGGACTCGACGCCGCCGCCCCTCTCCAGGGACTCGACGAGCTCGAGGATCGTGCGCTCCCCCTCCCCTATCGCCACGTAGTCCACGCAGCCCGTGGACAGCGCCTCCTCGAACATGAAGGAGACGTGCTGGCCCCCCATCACGACCGGGAGGTCGGGGGCCGCGCTCTTTATCGCGCAGGCGAGCCTGTAGCCGCCCTTGACCGTCGGCGTGACCGCGCTTATGCCGACCAGGTCCGGCCTCCACGACAGGACCTCCCTGGCGGCCTCCTCGACCCCCATCTCCAGGGTCGGCGCGTCCACGATCTTCACCTGGTGGCCCGCGGACTCCAGGACGGCCCCCATGTAGGCGAGGCCGAGCGGGGGGGAGCGCACCCCTATGCTCTGGTAGATCTCGAGCGGCCTCAGGCCCGGGGAGGCCACGAGCGCGACCCTCATTTATGTTAGGTCGAACGGACCTCCATCTATATTAAGCGTTTCCCAACGAGGGACACGGTGGAAAGTGGCACGCGCCCAGGAAGGTAAATATCCGGGGGGGCGCGCGGGGGATCGGCATGTCGCCCAGGAGGGAGTTCGTCGAGGGGGTCGTGGAGCTCATGAGGGTGGCGGCCACGCGCCTCCCGCTCGACGCCTACGAGGCCCTGAGGAGGGCGATGGAGAAGGAGGGGAACGAGCTCACCAGGAAGCAGCTGGAGGCGATGCTGAGGAACGCGGACCTGGCCAGGGGGCTCTCGAGGCCCATCTGCCAGGACACGGGCATGGTCTACTTCTTCGCGAGGGCGGGGCTCGGCTTCCCGCTCCTCGCGGAGCTCGAGGACGCGCTGAGGGAGGCGACGAGGGAGGCGACGAGGAGGATACCGCTGAGGCCGAACGCGGTGGACCCGATAAGGGAGAGGAACAGCGGGGACAACACGGGCGCCCACATGCCCTGGGTGGACCTGGAGCTGGTGGAGGGGGACGGGCTGACCCTCACCGTCCTCTTCAAGGGGGGAGGGAGCGAGTACCCGTCGGTCGCGCGCGTGCTTCCGCCGATCCAGGGGCTGAACGGCGTGAAGAAGTTCGTCGTCGAGTCCATGTTCAACGCAGGCGCCATGCCCTGCCCGCCGGTCGTGATCGGGGTCGGGATAGCCGGGGGGGTCGACGTCGCGGCCAAGCTCGCCAAGAGGGCCCTCCTGAGGCCCATAGGGGAGAGGCACCCGGAGCCGGAGGTGGCGAGGCTGGAGGAGGAGATCCTGGGGCTCGTGAACAGGCTGGAGATAGGGCCGCACGGGTTCGGGGGGCCGACGACCGCGCTCGACGTGAAGGTGGAGTACGGCCACAGGCACCCGGCCTCGCTGGCCGTGGCCTTCACGACGAACTGCTGGGTCGTCAGGAGGGGGACCGCCGAGTTTAAAGCGGACGGGTCCTACCGCATCGTGTCGAGGCACGTGGGGTGATGGGGGTGGAGCGCCACCTCAGGCTGCCGATCTCCGAGGAGGAGGTCAGGTCCCTCAGGGTCGGGGACGTGATCTACGTCACCGGGAGGCTGGTCACGGCCCGCGACGAGGCCCATAAGAAGGTCCTGGAGCTCCTGAGGGAGGGGAAGGGGATACCGGTGGACCTCAGGGGGCTGGCCGTCTACCACTGCGGGCCGGTGGTCGAGAGGTCGGGGAACGAGTGGAGGGTCGTGGCCGCCGGGCCCACCACGAGCGCCAGGATGGAGAGCGTGGAGCCGGAG
>CAYFJD010000094.1:0-3933 GCA_964343285.1 uncultured Nitrososphaerales archaeon | reverse complement strand
CGGAGAGCACGTACCTGGGCTACCTGTTCCTGGAGAAGCTGTAGGCGGCGTCGGGAACCTTAAATATATTTTATTTAGTTCCCACGGCGATGTCCCAGGGCTTCACCAAGATAATTTACGAGAAGAAGGACGGCGTGGCTTGGATAACCCTGAACAACCCGGAGAGGTACAACGCGCTGGAGAAGGCCATGAGGGCCGAGCTCAAGGCGGCGCTCGAGGACGCGTGGAGGGACGATTCTGTGAGGGCGGTAGTCATCAGGGGCTCGGGCAAGGCGTTCAGCGCGGGCGGCGACATAAAGGCGATGCTGGAGTGGACTCCCACCGCCGCCATCAGGGAGCTCAAGGAGCTCGGCACGGCCTTCGTGATCGAGAGGATCATCAGGGAGATGCCCAAGCCCGTCATAGCGATGGTTCACGGCTACTGCCTCGGCGGGGGCTTCGAGCTCGCCATGTCGTGCGACCTCGTGGTGGCATCCGAGGATGCCAAGTTCGGCAGCCCCGAGATAGGGATAGGTCTGATACCGGGAAGCGGCGGCACGCAGATGTTGCCGCGCTACGTGGGCGAGAAGAAGGCCAAGGAGCTAATATTCACCGGCGAGACGATATCCGCTAGGGAGGCTGCGGAGCTGGGCATAGTGAATAAGGTGGTGCCCCCGGAGCAGCTCCAGGCGGCGGTCGAGGAGCTCCTGGGGAAACTCCTCTCCAAGAGCCCGGTCGCGCTGGCAGCCGCCAAGGAGGCCATAAACGCATCCCTGGAGCTCGGGCTAACTCAGGGAATAAAATACGAGTCGTTCGTGTTCTCCCAGCTCTTCTCCACGGAGGACCAAAAGGAGGGTGCTAGGGCGTTCCTCGAGAAGAGGAAGCCGCAGTGGAAGGGTAGATAAATTTATATTTGAATCAGCACCGATGAATCGTCTAGCGCGCCGGGGTCAATGTTTATATAGAGTATAGTTCACTAAGGCGCGCGATGTCATCGGAATTTCTGGCGGATCTGGCCGTCGAGATGGCGGATCTGCTGGAGAGGAGCCTCCACGGCGGCCTCGGCAAGGGGGATCTCGGAAGGGCCGAGGACATAGTGAAGCCGAGGAAGCTGAAGTTCTGGGGCCACGAGGTCGAGATCTACGATTTAACTCATCCCTTCGGCCACACGTCCGTCATATGGCCCTCCACCAACGGTTCACCCGAGTTCACGATAGTGCGCAACCACGCCTTCGCTAGGGCGCGCACGGTGAGAATATGCAGTTCGATGCACGTTGGAACGCACATGGATGCCCCGCTTCACGTGGAGGAAGGTTACCCGAGCATAGATCAGCTGCCGCTGGACCGCATGATCGGCGAGGGAGTCATAGTTTCGATACCGAAGAAGGAGTGGGAGATCATAACGCCGGAGGACCTCGAGAAGGCGGAGCCCGAGATCCAGGAGGGCGACATAGTGGTCATAAACACCGGCTGGCACAAATACTACGGCGACAGCGCCAGGTACTTCCTGTTCGCGCCGGGCCTCTACAAGGAGGGCGCCGAGTGGCTGCTGAGGAGGAGGATAAAGGGATTGGCCCAGGACCTGCCCGCGACCGATCACCCGCTCGCCACCGTGCTGGTCCAGGGCAACATGGGCCAGGGGAACCCGCCCATAATGCCCTGGCTGGCCGACCTGTACAAGAGGAAGACGGGAAGGGACGTGCGCGAGGACTTCCCGTACTGGGAGCCCGCCCACAGAATACTCTACACGCACGGCATATGGGGCATAGAGAACGCGGGCGGCGACGTGGACAAGGTGACGGGTAAGAGGGCCCTTATAGCTGCGTTTCCGCTCAGGTGGGTCGGCGGGGACGCATCGATGGTAAGGCTGGTCGCGATGGTGGAGAAGAAGTAGGTGATGCGAAATGGGCTCCGTCGCCGCCGAATACTCCACGTCCTTCGCCGACCTCTTCAGGCTCGACAACCGGGTGGCAGTAGTGATAGGGGGCACCGGAGGCATAGGGAAGTACATTGCCGAGGGGCTCTCCGTCTACGGCGCCAAGGTGGTGGTGACGAGCAGGACGTCGCTCGAGAAGGCGGAGAAGGTGGCCAGGTCCATCAGGGACAGGACGGGGCGCGAGGTGGACGCGCTGCAACTGGACGCCACAGACGAGGCGCAGGTCGCGAGGGCCAGGGACGAGGTGGTTTCGAGGTACGGGACCGTGGACATATTAGTCAACTCGCAGGGGCTGAACATTAAGCACCCGGCGCTCGAGTTCCCCGCGAGCGATTGGGACCGCATGTACGAGGTCAACGTGAAGAGCGTGATGTTGACCTGCAGGGAGTTCGGCAGGGTGATGGTGGAGAGGAGGTACGGTAAGATAATCAACATGTCGTCGGTCAGGGACTCGCGCGCCACGAAGTGGGGAGGGAACATCGCGTACTCCTCCACCAAGGGCGCGGTCGCGATGCTGACCAGGCAGCTGGCCGCGGAGTGGGCCCCCTACGGCGTCAGGGTTAACGCGATAAGCCCTGCGCTCGTCGCGACCGAGACGGGAATGGGCGCGGGCATCACGATGCCCGACCACGTCAAGAGGTACGTTGAGAACATCCCGATGGGGCGCATAGCGATGCCCGAGGACATAGTCGGGGTCGCGGTTTTCTTGGCCTCCAAGGCCTCCGACTTCATAACAGGTCAGATAATATACGTAGATGGTGGCCTCACCGCCATAGGTTAGAATTTTTACGCGCCGCGGGGGAATCTATTTATAGTGTCCCTTTGGGCCCTCATCCCATGCTCCGCCAGCTGGAGGGCTTCGACGTCCTCAGGGGTATCAGGGTGGTGGAGCTCACCTCGTGGATATCCGGATCCTACGCGGGGGCGGTTCTGGCGGGCCTGGGCGCCGACGTCATAAAGGTGGAGCCGCCCCAGGGCGACAGCTGGCGCGATGCGACCGGCATGTACTCCTTCTCGGCGCTCAACCGCAACAAAAGGGGCATAGTCATAGACCTGAGGATGGAGGACGGCAGAAAGGTGCTCCTGGACCTCGTGAGGAAGTCGGACGTGTTCCTCGAGAACATGGCCCCGGACACGATAAAGAAGTTCGGCCTGACGTACGAGGAGCTCAGGGAGGTGAACCCCAAGATCATCTATGGATCCATAAAGGGCTTCGGGGAGGGCCCCTACGAAAATTACACGGCAACCGATCCGGCGATACAGGCGATCTCCGGGAGCATGGAGGTCACAGGCCACCCGGATAGGCCGCCCGCCAGGACCCTGGTATCGTACATAGACGACTCCACAGCTATCTACATGGCCCTGGCCGTGCTGGTAGCGCTCAGGCGCAGGGAGATGACCGGCGAGGGCGCCTTCCTGGAGCTCACCCTGTTCGACGTCGCCTCGGAATTCATAACCAACAATCTGCTCAACTATTACTTGGTGACCGGGGAACTCCCTAGGAGGTCCGGCTCTAGCTATCCGTCGCTGGTCCCCTACAGGGTCTACAAGACGAAGGATGGATACATATACACCGGCGCCAGGAACGACAAGGCCTGGGCGGCCTTCTGCCGCGTCCTCGGCCTTGAGAAGCTCATAGACGATCCACGCTTCAAGACGAACAAGGACAGGGTCCAGCACAGGGACGAGTTGGACGCCATAATAGAGGAGGCGACCTCGAGGTTCGAGACCGCGGATCTGGTCAATAGGTTGAGGGAGACCGGCGAGATAATAGCGGTGCCCGTCAACACAATGGACAAGCTTCTGGTGGACCCGCACCTGCGCTACAGGGGACTCATAATAGATCTGCCGGACGCCAAGTACAGGGGCCTGAAGATGGCCCGCATGTCAATACGCACGAAGGGCGGCTACATAGATTCCCTGAGGCGCCGCGCGCCCGCGCTCGGCGAGCATACGGTGGAGGTGCTCAGGGAGGTCCTCGGTTACGACGAGAAGCGCATAGAGGAGCTCCTGAGCTC
>CAYFJD010000093.1:0-3970 GCA_964343285.1 uncultured Nitrososphaerales archaeon | reverse complement strand
CTATGAGTTTAAGGGGGTCGATGCCCAGGGCGCCCGCCATCTCGGCGGTCTCCTCGGCCACGGGCACTTTCTCCTCCCAGACCACGATCCTGGCCTTAGAGGCTAGCGCCATCTCCGCGAGTCCTCCCAATACCCCTCCCTCCGTCGGATCGTGCATGGAGGTCGCAAGGTTCGCGTCCGCCAGGGCGAGCGCCTCCCTCACCACGCTCACCCTTCCCATGAAGCGCGCGCCGCGCTCGACGACCTCCTCCGGGACCCCCCTATCCACGAGGTGGCGGCCGAAGTCGGTCGCCAGGATAGCCGTCCCCTCCACCCCGGCCGTCTTGGTCATTATCACGACGTCGCCCGGCCTGGCCCCGCCCGTCGTCAGGTACCTGCCGGGGTCCGAGACGCCGATCGCGGTCATCGATATCAGTGGCCTCCGGATACCCGGCGTGGACTCCGTGTGTCCTCCAACGACCATGGCCCCGACCTCCCTCGCGGCCTCGTCGATCTGCGCGGTTACGCGGTCGAGCATAGCCTCCCCCGAGCCCTCTGGCAGGTAGAGCACGGGGAGGAGCCAGCGGGGCCTCGCGCCGCGGACCGCGACGTCGTTCGTCGCCACGTAGACCGCGAGCCTGCCGAGGTGCTCCACCGCCCCGGTTATTGGATCCACGTGGACGACGAGCGCCTTGTCCCCCAGGTCTATGATGGCCGCGTCCTCCCCTATCGAGGGGCCCACCAGCACCGATGGATCCCTCCTGCCGGTCCTGGAGAAGACGTACCTCTCCAGTAGGCTCGGCGGAAGCTTCCCGACCACGGTTGCGCCGGGGCGCAGCCGATATTTTAGTTGGATGGAACGTTCAGATTCGTCGCGCGCGGGCGCCCCAACCGATGAGATATCCTCCGAACGTGAGCGCCCAGAGGAGCACTGGATAGGCTATTAGGCGCTCCATCCCGCCCGGCCCCAGGCCGGCGTAGTAGTTATCCGCGTACATTACTAGGGCCGCGAGCGCGATGGAGCCCATGGCGGCCGAGACCACAGCCAGGGCGCGCGGCTGAACCCTGAAGGAGAATATCGCGGTGAGGCCCCCGAAGAGGAACGCCACGAGCGAGAATATCGTGTGGAGGGAGTGCGGGGAGCCCTCCGGGAAAACTCCGACGCCGGCCGCGCCCAACCCGGCGATCATCATCGCGACCGCGAATGGCATCCTCAGGGCCCTCAGCAGGAGGATCCCCGAGACCAGCACGAGCGCCCCAAATAGGATTATCGAGGCGTTGAAGAGGGGCGCGGTGGGTCCAACCCCCAGGTCGCTTATGTAGTTGCTGTGGACGCTGTAGCCGGGGTAGAGGGACTCGGCGACCGTCATCGATAGCAGGAACTGCAGCGCCCCGACGGAGGCGAGGTAGCCCGAGATCCTCGTAGAATTCACGCGGAGCAGAGGAGGGCACGGAATAAAACGGTTGCGGCAGCCGAGAGCGCTGGACGGGCGGGCTCGTCCCTCCGCCTGGCGCGCGACGGCCTACTCCCTCATCCATCCAACGTCCGTTCGGCCGTGAGGGATCCCGACACGTCGAACGGTATCTCCAGGATGCCCCTCGAGGGCCTGAAGCGCACCTTCCCCAGGGTTATCCTTCCAACCTGCCCCGTGCTCTCCGTGTGCTGCTTATTGCAGGCGTTCACATTCCATATGCTGCCGTCGACGTCGCGTATGAGGACGACGCGCAGGACCCTGACGTCCGCGGGCACGGGGAATAGATCGTATATCAGATCTCCAAACCTGGACTCCGCCTCCCCCCTCTCCATATCGAGGACCTCTATCCTCAGGTCGCGCTCGACGCACCTGTTCGCCTCCTCCTCGATGCGGGAGACCTCCTCCGGGGTCGGCCTCCTGTCGAACTTCAAGGTCAGCCTGCCGTGTCCGCCCTCCACGAAGGTGCCGGCGGTCCACTTGGCGCCCTCCCCCAGGACCCGCACGGCCGCCCCCTTCACCACGTGGAGGGCGGTGTGCGCCCTCACGCTAGCGTAGTCCGCGTCCGACACGCCGCGGCGTCCCGGATCCGGGATAAAAGGTCTCCCGGTCACGCGCGCTCGCCCAACGAATATCGTCGGCATAAGGCCGGGGAGCGCGATCGGGAGGCGCGCCCGTGAAATTCTATATGTGCCGATGCGCGGGGGGCGCCGTGCAGAGGGGCTGGAGGTCGCTCCTGGCCGTCCTTTGGCTCTCGAACTTGATCCAGCTGTCCCTCAGGTACGCGTGGGGCATGGTGCTCCCCCAGGCGTCTAGGCAACTGGGGCTCAGCGGGTTCGAGGCCGGGGCCGTGATGGCCGCGTTCTACGCCGGCTACATGATAGCGGGCGTGCCATCCGGATATCTCGTGGATAGGGTGGGGGCGCGCACCGCCGCGGGGCTCTCGCTGCTCTCCCTGGCGGCCGCTGGCGCGCTCATCGGGCTCTCGAGGTCGTTCGCTGTGCTCTTCGCCGCTTACTTCGCGGCCGGGATCCTCGCGGGGCCCATATTCCCTTCCTCGCTCAAGGTGGTCTCCGAGTCCTTCGAGGGCCGCAGGAGGGCCACGGGGATAGGCGCCCTGGAGACCGCCGCGCCCATCGCGTTCCTCGCCTCCTCGCTCGCCTTCCCGTCGCTCACCTACGCGCTCGGGTGGAGCTACGTTTACGTGGCGATATCCGCCTCCTCGCTCGCGGCGGCACTCCTCTACTTCGCGTTCGTCCCCCGCACGGGAAGCGGACGGGGGCCCAGCCTGACGGGCACGCTGAGGAACTTCGAGGTCCTGAAGGGCGCCCTGAGCAGGCTCGGCGGCATGTGGGGACTCGGCATCCTGACCTGGTATTATTATCTGGAGGTCTACTCCGGGTTGGGCGCGGCGTACGCGCAGCTCGTGCTCGTGGCGTTCTCCGCCTCCGCGGTCGTCGGCCAGTTCCTCGGAGGGGTGCTCTCCGACAGGTGGCGGGCCTCCGGTAGGAAGAGGCTGGCGGCCGCCGGGCTGCTGGCGTTCTCGGCGTCCCTCATCGCCATACACGCCATCGACTCTGGCTGGGAGGCGGTGGCCGCCGCGGTCCCCGCGGGGTTCACCGCGTACTTCTGGAAGGCGGGCCTCGACGCTCACATAATGGAGGCGGCCTCCTCGACTGGCGCGGCATCCGGCGCCGGCCTCATGAACACCGTGTCGCAGGCGGGGAATCTATCGCCCGCGGCCGTGGGCGCCTCGATAGACGCTTTCGGCGTCGGCTCGATCTGTCCGCTCGCGTTGCTGGCGGCCGGTCCCCTCGCCTCTTTCCTGTTGCTGGCGGCGGGCGGCGCGCGAGTCCTGCGCGAGCGACGCTACATCGCCCGGTTCGAAGTCTATAGCGAAGATATTACAATATAAGCACGTCGTCGTGCGAAAACGTTAATTCCCCGAGCGCGATCACCCCTCGACTTGGAACTTGTCGTGGGCACAAACTTCGACGATTCGCTCATAGACGCGATAAGGGGGTATCCGGTTCGGTACCTGTTCGGCAGCCACAGGAGATCCATCACCGGGCACGGCCGCAGCCCCTCCTCAATCCCGGACGTCGACGACGAGCGCCTCAGGGCCCACGTGTCGGCCGCGCACTCCGCCGGGATGAAGTTCCTCTACGCCATGAACTCGGTGAACCTGGGAGGGAACGAGTACAGGGATGGGTTCTGGAGGAGGCTGGACGCGGAGGTTGAGGAACTGATCGGGATGGGCGTCGACGGGTTCATCGTGGCGAATCCGCTCATCCTGGAGCGGCTTAAGGGGGAACACCCCGAGATCGAGGTGGCGGTGTCCTCCTTCGCCAAGGTGACGTACGCGAGGGAGCTGGAGAGGCTCGCCGAAATGGGCGCGGACGTCGTTATAATCCACCAGAGCAGGAACAGGAACTTCCGCGTCCTCTCGGAGCTGGCGCGCGTAGCATCGCGCGTCGGCGTGAAGCTCGAGCTGATAGCCACCGACGTCTGCCTATGGG
>CAYFJD010000092.1:0-4032 GCA_964343285.1 uncultured Nitrososphaerales archaeon | reverse complement strand
GCCTCCGCGCCCCTGCCCCTGGACGCCGGGCCCAGGGGCCCGCGCGCCATGCCTATGGCGCCGAGCCCCGCGGGGTCCTCCGGGGCGCAGGAGGCCGGGTCGAGGGGCTGCGCGGGGACCTCCGGGAGGTCCGGGCCCCCGCCGCACGCCGAGACCAGCGACACGAGCATGCGGGCGGCGTAGAGCGCGCAGTCCGTGGAGGAGGGGGTGGGATTCGAACCCACGTATACTCGGTCTGCAGCCGAGCTCGTAGCCACTCCGACACCCCTCCCTCGTCCCCGAGGGATGGGGCGCGGGGTAAAAAGCTTGACGCGTCACCTAAGCGCCAGGTCCTCCCCCGACCAGGTCTCCCTCGAGAGGGCGGCGCCGGCGACGAGGAGGGCGGTCCAGGCGAACATCGTGGCGATCCAGGCGGCGGGGAACCCGAGGTAGCCGGAGGCGGCGAGCGTTATCGGTATCGCGAATGAGCCCACTATGAGGCCCCCGTTGTACGCGACGCCCGCGCCGGACGCCCTGTACCTCTTGCTGAAGACCTCGGAGAGTAAGGCCGGGAGGGGCGCGAATATCATCGCCTCGATGAAGGCCTGCGCGCCCGCGCCCGCCAGCACCCCGACCCATCCCCCCTCCAGGACCGCGAGGGAGCTCGGGTAGATGGCGGCCGCGAAGGCGGCCGCGAAGGCGAGGACGGCAAGCTTGCGCCTCCTCAGCGCGTACGAGAGCAGGAACCCGCCGGACCACACGCCGAAGAGCGAGATCAGGTTCACGAGCGCCACCGCCAGGCCCGCCTCGGCCTCCCCCAGCCCCGAGTAGCCGGTGAAGATCTCGGGGTAGAGGGAGAACGTTATCCCGTTGACCGACAGGAGGCCGGTGGTCATCATGAGCGCCGCCAGAAGGTCGCGCCAGGACTCCCTGACCAGGCGGCCGAGGGGCATCCTCTCGACCTGTCCCCTCCTCCTCATGTCCTCGAAGACCGGCGACTCCGGCACGGCGTACCTCAGGGCGAACGCCGCGGCGCCCGGCACGGCGGACGTGGCGAAGAGGACGCGCCACCCCAGCGTCGACATCTGGGGGCCGAAGCGGGCGGAGAGGGCGCTGAAGACCAGGGCGACCACGAAGTAGCCGGTCCCGAAGCCGCTCTGGACGAAGGACCCGACGACCCCCCTGCTCTCGGGCGGCACGGACTCCATGCTCAGGGCGGCGCCGCCGCCGTACTCCGCGCCCGCGAACATCCCCTCGACGAAGAGGACGGCGAAGAGCAGCGCGGGGGCTAGTAGGCCCGCCTGCCCGTAGGTCGGGAGCAGCGACCTTGAGGCGCCGAGGGCCGAGAAGCCGAGGACCGTGGCCACCAGCATGGTCCTCCTGCCCAACTTATCCCCCAGGTAGTTGCCGAAGAGGGCGCTCCCGAGCGGCCTCGCGACGCCGTTGGCGGCGAACCCCATGTAGGTGGCTATCAGCCCGGCCAGCGGGCTCAGCTGCGGGAAGAAGAGGCGGCTGATGATGGGCGCGGCGAGCGCGTACGCTATCGTGACGTAGCCGTCGAGGAGCCAGCCGGCCCATGCCGCCAGGACGATCCTCCACTGGGGGCCGCTGAGGCCGAGCGGGCGCACCGGCATCACCCCACGGCCAGGGGCCTCGGGCCCCCGTCGTAGATCCTGGACACCACCAGGGAGCCGCCGTACTCGGAGGCCGCCCTCACGACTTCCCGGAGGCGCTTCCTGTGGACCAGCGCGTGCACCGCCCTCCCTATCATGTTCTGGGTGGCCCCCAGGGCGCCGGCGGCCACCAGGTCGTCCGCTATGGAGAGGAGCTCGCGGTCGCCCAGGCCGGACTCCTCTGCGAAGCGCCTGGCCTCGCGCATCAGGGCCTCGGGCCTCGGGTCGGCCATTATGCGGCCCATGGCCTCGGCCCCGGCGCGGTTAGCGCGCGTCAGGGCGTCGGGGGACCCGAGGACGCTGGACTTCTCGATGGGGCCGAAGTGCACGGCCACGACGCGGAGGGAGTGGTCGAAGGGTATGCGCTCGAACCTGCCTATCCAGAGGGCCCCGGGCTCCGTCACGAGCCCTATCCCGCCGGCCACCAGGCCCTCGGCCGTCCCCAGCCCCGTCGAAGAGACCACGTCCGCCGCGTGGGCTATCCTGGAGGCCTCGACTATCGGCAGGGGCCTCCCGAGGGCGGCCGAGAGGGCGAGCACCGCCCCCATGGCGCCGGAGGCGCTCGTCCCGAAGCCCGAGCCGGTCGGCACCTCGAGCCTGTGGGATATCCTGATGCGCAGGCCCTCCGGGGCGCCCAGCCTCTCCAGGAGGATCGAGACGGCGGCCCTCGTGGTCCTGGCGTCGCTGGGCTCGCCGTTTATCCGGACCTCCACCGAGCCGCGGCCGCCGGCCCGCTCCACCTGGACGTAGGTCCTGACGCCCGCGCCGAGGGCCATCCCGCCCCCCCTGGCGCCCGCGCGCAGGGGGTCGGATATCGGGCTCCCGTCCTCAGAGGCTACGTGGGCCTCGAAGAGGCTGGAGACCACGGCGGGGGTGAAGAAGGCCGCGCGCACGCCCGGCGAATCGCATATCGAAATTTTAACTTTATGTATAAATGATTAAGTTGGTTTAAACTGGTTAAGCGCCCTCGCTGGGGGTCGAGAGCCCCTTCACGAACCCGACGATGGCGGTGTAGTCGGCGTCCCCTCCGCCGGAGAGGGCGGCCGTGTAGAGGCCGTTCAGCAGCCCGGCGGACGGGATCGCGACGTTCCTCTCGTCCGCGGTTGCTATCGCGAGCCTGAGCTCCGTGAGGAGGGTGGAGAGGCTCACGGACGGCCTCGGGGACCCGTCGAGCACCTCGCCCACGGAGATCCCGAAGGGTAGCCTTTCGCCGCACACGCTCGATACGACCTGGGCGAACGCCTTCATGTCCACGCCCGCGCTGGAGGCCAGGGCCACCGCCTCGCCGAGGGCCTCGGCGTACGAGGCGGCCATCAGGGAGATGGCGAGCTTGGCCGCCATGGCGGAGAACCCCTCGCCCATGTAGTACACGCGGCTGGAGAAGGACTTCAGGACTTCGAGGAGCTCCTGGTACGCGGCCCTCCCCCCGCTGACGAGGGTTATCGCGGAGCCGCGCTCTATCTCCTCGATCCCGCCTATGACCGGGGCCTCCACGAAGGCCGCGCCGCGGCGCCTGAGCTTCTCCGACAGCTGGACGGAGTGGCTGGGCAGCGAGGCGCTGAGCACGGCGACTATCTTGCCGGGCTTCATGGAGTCGTAGATCCCCTGCGACGTGGTGCAGATCTCCACGACCTCGTTCGGGTCCGGGAGCATCATGAGCAGCACGTCGGCGCGCTGCGCCAGGTCCCTCGTGCTCTCCGCCAGCTCGGCCCTCCCCTTGAAGGCGTCCCTGAGCTTCTTCGACTTGTCCCAGAGCACGACCTCGTGCCCGGCGCCCAGCAGCCTCTCCGCGACCTTCGCCGCCGGGCCCTCCAGCCCTATGAGCCCCACGGTCTTCAACCCGTATGACTCGCGCTCTCCAGCTTAATAACGTTAAGCCGGGCGCTCAGGCGACGTAGTAGACCTTGCGGAGGGACGGCTCGACCTCCGCCAGCTTGAGGCGCAGCTTCTCCGGGTCGGCCCTGCTGGAGTGCCCGGCCTTCACGTACGCCTCCCTGAGCACCTCGTCCACCGCCGACCTCAGGTACTGCACCTTCCTCACCTGCTCCCTCGTCACGGGGCCGCCCGCGTAGCCGACGGCCACGAGCCTGAGCATCAGCGGGTTCTTGTCCGGCTCGTGCTCCACAACTATGTTCCTGAACCCTATCCTCTTGAGGAACCTCTTTATCACGTGGCGCATCCTGCTCGGGACTATCCCGTTGAGCTGAACGTCTAGCAGCTTGACCCATCCCTCGGCCCCCTCCTCGACCTCCGGCGCGGACTTCAGGGGCTTCGGGGGCCTGCTCCCCGATCCGCTCCTGGGGGAAACCGCGTAGGCTTCCATTACCATGTTATATAACGCGACAATACTTATTTATAAGATTTTCTGCCAGTTCGGGGG
>CAYFJD010000091.1:0-4097 GCA_964343285.1 uncultured Nitrososphaerales archaeon | reverse complement strand
TACCCCGGGGCCGGGCGGAACTGGACGAGGACCTTCGTGGGCGACCGCGCGGCGGCCGGGGATCCGTAGGACGTGAGGAGCTGCACGTAGAACTCCGCCTCCGAGCCGCTGATCAGCTCGCGCGGGCCGTAGATGGCGAGCTCGGAGGGGACGTCCCCCGCGTAGGTGCCGGGCTCGTACACCCGGACCGACATGCCGCCGGCGGCCAGGTAGGGCGAGGACGCCGTGAGGATTGTGGACCCCAGGCCCAGCGCCGTGACGTTCTCCGTGGACACGTTGTAGTTCAGGTAGGTCGTGGTGTTGACGCACGAGGGGGAGGCCACGCCGGGATCCGCGCTGGTGACGACCACCGGGTAGGGCTCGGACACGGCGGACCCGGCGTAGGACGCCGCCACGACGAACGGATACGTTTGGCCCAGCGCCATGACGCTCGGCCCGTAGATCGCGACCTCGCTCGGCTCCGCGCTGCCCGGGAGCGACGTGAAGGCGGCGCTCCCGGGGAGGAACCACTGCGCCTGGGCCGTCAGGTTCGCGGATCCCACGCCGGTGACCTCCGCCTCCACCCACGCGTGATCGCTCCCCGCGGGTATGGTCAGGTAATTCTGGAGGGGCTCGACGACGTCGCCGTTCGAGGAGCTGAGGAAGACCCGCACGGGGGAGCTGGCCACCAGGGGGCGGCCCGACGGATCGACCATCTGCACGAGCACTATGACGTAGCGGGCGCTACCCTGGTAAGTAGAGTTCGGCATCACCGTCACCCGGAGCATGGGCTCCACCCTTCCGACGGCCACCTCCGCCGGCGGCGAGGGCGAGAGGCCCTGGGCGGAGGCGATCAGGTACGCGGCCCCGGAGGAGTTGCCGGCCGACAGCCGAATGTACGCCGAGTACGAGCCGGGCGGAACGTAGGCGGTGGCCTGGTGGGGCGCGAACTGGTACGGGTATTCGTAGACGTGGACGAGCTCGCCGGAGGCGGACGGGGCGGGGTTCCCGAACGCGTCGACTATCTCCACGAGCGCAGAGCCCGACTCCCCGTACAGCATGCGGGGCGGGATGGGCTCCACCAGAACCCCCTCCGGCTGGCCGACGGCGTAGGCGACGCGGACGGGGAGCTCGCCCGAGAGGCCGAGCTCCGGCGCGCTGACGTTCAGCACCGCGACCCCGGGGGACACGGGGACGACGGGTATCGCCACGTACCCGCCGCCCCGCACGACGCCGGACCCCACGGAGAGGACGGAGGAGTTGGAGGAGCTCACGACGAGGTACGTCTCGGGGAGGGGGGCGTAGCCCGCCGGCGTGCTCAGCGCGGCGTACACGTAGAACGTGCCCCCGCCCGCCGGCAGCTCCGGGAGCGGGGATATGAGGGAGAGCGACGCGCGCTGGCCGAGGGCGAACGAGGTCGACGGGAGGGAGAGGAGGAGCAGGGACAGGAGGAGGAGCGCCGCCAGGGGACGCACGCCCGAACGTGGCGCCGATTCGATATAATTTTTGTCCAGCGGGGCGGGACCTCCTAGGCGCGTTGGACAACGTGTCTAATGATTTAGCTCGAACCCCAGATATCCCGTGGCCGGATTCGATCCGGCGTGGAGCCGTCGGAGGACGCGATACTCACCGCCAAGTTCTCCGAGATCCCCGAGGGCGTCGCGATCGTCGGCAACACCGCCTCCGGGAGGAGGCTGAGGGAGGCGCTGGGCACCGTGCCCCCCTCCGACGTCATAATAGAGCGCGGCTCCTTCACCCTGATCTACAGGTTCCCGCGCCCCTCGAGCAGGAGGCTGGAGGAGGCGATGAGGGACCTGGCGATGATCCTCGCCGAGGGGGCCAGCAGCAACGGGCTGGAGGTGCACGAGGAGGACGGGGGAGAGGAGCTGTTGGTGCTGAGGGTGAAGCGCGTCCTGCACCCTTCGGAGCTGGACATGCCCATAGTCGACGTGCTGCACAGGTACGCCCAGAGGATCGAGGAGTACGTGTCGGGCTTCCTCGACGAGGTATGAGGGTCAGCGTCGGGAGTATACCTCATCGCGGCTCGGGGAACCACCTCTCTTCATCCCCGTCCAGCTGGGCGCCCGCCCGCTAATAAACCCACGCCTCACGGGCGCGGCTCGACGCCCCCGCCGGCGGCGATCCTCTCCTTGTTCTCCCTCAGCTTCCTGAAGAGCTCCATGTACTTGGAGCGCACCTCCTCCACGGCGTCCTCCCAGCTCGACGCGCCGGACTTCACGCGCTCCATGAGGCCCTCCACGTACCTGGTGAAGCTGGGGGTCGCGAAGTCCCCCCATACCTCCTCGAGGAGCTCGGCTATTTTGGAGCCCAGGTCGGTCACGTAGACCTTGCCCTTGACCACCGTTATGTACTTCCTCTCCTTGAGTATCGAGATTATCTCCGGCCTCGAGGACTTCGTCCCTATCCCGTTCTCCTCCATCAACGTCACCAGCTCCGCCTCCGTGTAGCGGGGCGGCGGCTTCGTGAAGTACTTCCGGAAGTACACCTTGGAGACCGTGAACTCCGATCCCTCGGGGATCCTGGGGAGGGGGGTGCCCTCGAACCTCTCGACGGACCCGTAGACCTTCAGGAACCCGGGCTCGAGGAGGGAGGTCCCCTCCGCCTTGAAGGGCCGGCCGCCCACGTCCGCGTGGACCACCGAGTCCAGGACCGCCGCGGGCGGGTAGAAGAGGGCCAGGTACCTCCTGGCTATCAGCTCCCACGCCCTCCTTAGGCCCTCGTCCGACGACTTCGGAAGCCCTATGGGCGCTATGGGCTCGTGGTCCCCGGCGTTCCGGGAGCCGTTCCTCGTCAGGCGCAGGGACGGGTTCCCCTGCAGGACCTCGCGCGCGAACTCCGAGAGGGGGCTCCCCTCCCCGGCCAGCAGGCCCATGACCCTGCGGTGGTCGAACGTCGTGAACATGTCCGTGTCGGTCCTCGGATAGGTTATCGCGGCCTCCAGGTAGAGCTCCTCCGCCATCTCCATGGCCCTGCTGGGCGACACGTGGAGCTGGGAGGAGATCAGCCTGAGCATGCGCGTGGTGTCCAGCGGGGGAGGGGGAAGCACCCTCCGCTCCCTGGACTCCACCTTCCTCACGACGCCCTTGGTCGTCCCCTCCAGCTCCTTCACGATCCTGGCCGCCTCCTCCTGATCCCAGAGCGGGTTCCCCTCGTAGGATAGCCTCAGGCGCTGCCCGTCCACCTCGACGTCGGCGTACACGCTCCAGTAGGGCTTGGGCACGAAGTTGCGTATCTCGAGCTCGCGGCGGTGGAGCAGGGTGAGCAGGGCCGTCTGGACGCGGCCGACGCTCAGCACCCCCCGGAGCCTCTGGCGCATCACGTCCTCCGCGAAGAGCGTGAGCTCGCGGGTGGCGGAGAAGCCTATCATGGCGTCTATCCTGCGCCTCGCCTCCACGGCCTGCGCCCACGTGTACTTGGGCTCTATGAGCTTGGACCAGGAGCTCCTGACGTCCCCTGGCTCGGTCGTGGACAGCCAAAGCCTCTTCACCTCTATCCTGGGGTTGTACTTGAGGACCACCCTGAGGGCGTCGGCGCCTATCGCGCACCCCTCCTCGTCCGCGTCGGTCGCCACGACGACGACCCTCGCCCTCGGAGCCAGGTCCCTCAGCGCGTTCACGTGCTTCGTCGATCTGTAGTACTTCCGTATCGCGGCAGGATCCTCCACGATGACCATGGGGTCGACGGACCTCCAGTCGCTGTACTCCTCCTTCACGTCCATCTCCGTTATGTGCCCCTCCAAGGGGACCACCACGACCGTCTCGCCCCCCTCCGAGAACTCGCGGACGTTGACCCCGTGGACGGGGCGGCTCCTGCAACCGCCGCGGGCTAGGGCCGCGCACAATATCTGCGCGATCCTGGGCTTCTCGGTTATCACGAGTATCAAGGGGGCTTCACCGGCCGAGGTCGAATTATGCGGGGGGTGGGATTCGAACCCACGAACCCCTGCGGGACGGGAGCCTCAGTCCCGCGCCTTTGACCGCTCGGCAACCCCCGCTCGGGGCCGATTACCCCGGGTGTTAAATTAGCGTTGCGCTGCAGCCGAGGGATATTGGTCAGATAAGACCACCTCCTATCGACGACAGCGCTGGTATGCCCCC
>CAYFJD010000090.1:0-4114 GCA_964343285.1 uncultured Nitrososphaerales archaeon | reverse complement strand
GGGCCGGGAGGGAGGAGGCGAGGCGCGCAGTCCAGCTCTCGCTGCGGAAGGCGAGGGCGCTGGACCTAGCGCACATAGACCACGGCGAGCTGCACAACCCGGGGGACCACGTGCTGGTGACGAGCAGGGGTCCCGAGATACTGGACTTCGGGTCCGCCAGCGCCTCCAGGAAGCCGTCGAACGTCACTTCCCTGGCCGGCGCGATCGCCCGCGCCGCGCGCGCGGCGCCCCGGGAGGCCCTGCTGAGGGCGCTGAGGAGGTACAAGGAGAGGATGGACGAGGAGTCCTTCTCGGAAGTGCTGAGGGAGCTGGACGCCCTCGAGCCCGATACGGTTATAGGGCCCGAAGGATGACTTCGCACGTTGATATCGAACAGGCAGGCCCGCAGGCTGATGGAGAGGATGGGCCTCAACGTGGAGGAGGTGGCCGGGGTGAAGGAGGTCGTGATCCGGATGGGCGACGGGAGGACGATAGTGCTGAGGGATCCCGCGGTCTACAGGCTCAGGACCAGGGAGAAGGACGTGGCGATCTACAACGTGATGGGCAAGGAGGAGGTCGTCGAGGGCGAGGAGGAAATCGCGCTGTCCGAGGAGGACGTGAAGCTGGTGATGGAGCAGACGGGGGCGACGCGCGACGAGGCAATACAGGCGCTCATAGAGTCCGGCGGGGACCTGGCCGCCGCGATCCTGAGGCTCCAGCAGAGGTCAGGGGGCTAGCGCGCCGACGTAGAGGGGCTCGAGCGCGGAGGATCCGCACTTGGAGCAGGAGGTGAGCCCGGGCGGGTTGAGCGCGCCGCACGCCCTGCAGACCCTGAACGTCGGTATCACGGAGACCCCCTCGCCGACCTCGCCCTTGACCTCGTGCGACTGCACCACGTTGGCGTAGGCCGGGGCGGGCGGCGCCCGCACGTCCCCCTGGGGCGGCGAATATATCCCGCTCGTGTAGCCGTCCATGACCCAGCCGGCGGCGCGCGGCAGCTCGGACGGCGGCATGCGCTCGGCGTCCAGGCGGCGCAGCCTCTGCGCCGACTTGTGATCGTACATGAACGCGGCCGAGACGCCCTTGTCGCCAACGAGCTCGACGAGGCTGGAGCCCAACCTCGCGGCCGGAGGCGACTCGTAATAACCTATCAGGTTGATGAACCCCGCGACCTCCGCCCCCCTGAGGCCGGGGCGGCCCCCCAGCAGCCCGGACAGGCTCTTCATCCTGTGCTCGAGGGCGGAGGCGGCCTTCTCGACCACCTGAAGTAGCCGGGCGCTGAAGTACGCGTCGTCGCCCTGCGTCTCGTACGCCAACCTGGGCATGTTTATCGAGGCCCCGACGACGGACACCATCGGCACCTCCGGATCCACCGGCGCCCCGGTGAAGGACCTGAGGGAGTCCCGGGGGGAGGTGGAGACCGCCAGCCCGCGGGAGGCGAGCTCCGCCGCCCTCCTCGAGGAGCCCCTGAACGCCAGCGTGAAGGAAAGCCTGGATCCGGCCGTCCCCCCGAGGCCCTCGGCGACCTCGACGAGGGACTCGTCCAGGAGGACCGCGTTTAGGAGGACGGGCCATCCGTAGACCCTCAGCGCGGACTCGGAGCTCAGCAGCAGGCGGCGCAGCTCCGACGCGTCCCAACCGTCCCTTACCACCAGGGAAAGCTCGACCCTGGTGAAGAGGGCCAGGGACAGAAGCTCCTCCAGCTGGACCGAGCGGTCGAGCGGCACCGAGACGCTGTCGGGGGCCAGGGCGCTCGTGCCCACGTCCCTGATGTTCATCTCGCCCTCCAGGTGGGCGTCCACGACGTCCTTGGGGTAGAGGAAGAAGAGCTCGCGCTCGCGCAGGGCGCGGGCCCCTGCCTCGCGGAGCGCCTCCTGGACCCCGGACGGGGACAGCGCCTCCAGGTCCCAAACCGATATCCCGAGCTTCGCGAGCCTCGCGCTCTCCTCGTCCCTGCCCTCCATGAGCAGGAGGTAGGACGCCATCCACCTTATCATGGGCGTCGTCAGGTACAGGCCCTCGCGCCCCGCGACGACGTGCTCGATCTCCGACGCCACCTTCTGTGCCACGTCCCTGGAGGTCCTGGCCTCCTTCAGGAGGCCCTGCATGAGCCTGTTCGCGTTGAAGGGTTCCAGGGTCTCGTGGCTCGTCCTGACCATGACCTGTTCGATGTGGAGCAGGGCGCGCTCGTCTATCTCGCGCGCGGCGTTGAGCACGAGCCTGCCGAGCGGCGTTATGCTGTACTTCTTGTCGAGCCTGTTGTGCTGTACGAGCCCCTGCCTCAGGAGCTTCCTCAGGTGGTACGCGAACTTCCCGGACTCCTTCTTCGCCCTGAAGCCCGTGCTGGACTTCAGCTCCGAGTAGCTCATCGGACCCTTCGAGTTGAGCTGCCTCAATATCTCCAGCCTGCTGGGCGACGAGACGACGGAGAATATGCTGATGGCGCGCCTGAACTGCTCCTCGGACAACCCGGTGCGCCTGCGCGTCCCCTTCAATTAAATATTGTTGAGCATGATTTAAATATAATTGACATGGGGGGCTGGAGGCCGTGTGGGGCTGGCCGGATTTGAACCGGCGACCGCCGGCGCCCAAGGCCGGCAGCCTCCCAGGCTAGCCCACAGCCCCCGCTGAACGCGTGGCCGAGCGATAAAAGCTTTGGCCCCGGCCGCCGCGTCAACCCCCGCGGAGGGCCGCCCTCGCGTCGACCGCGTAGAGACTCCGCCCGTCGACGATGAGGGGGTTGACCTCGAACTCCTCCACCCCGTCCGAGCACGCGGCGTCGCTGAAGTCCGAGATCGCGGAGGACAGCCTGTCCAGGTCGGCCCTGGGCAGGCCCCTGTAACCCTCAAGGAGGGGCCTGGCCCTGAGCTCCATCAGCATCGAGAGCGCCTCCTCGCGGGTCACGGGCGCCACCCTCGTCGAGTGATCCCCGAGCAGCTCCGTCAATATCCCGCCGACGCCGACGTCGACGACGCAGCCGAAGTCCGCGTCCCTCGCCACGCCGACCCTCATCTCCACCCCCCGGACCATCCTCTGCGCGTACATCCTGCCGGAGTACGCCCTGGCTACCCCCTCCAACCTGCGCATCGCCTCCTCCATCTCGCGGTGGTCGCGGATCCCGACGACCACCGCGCCGGCCTCCGTCTTGTGCGAGAGCCCGCCCGCGTACACCTTCAGCACGGCCGGGTAGCCGTAGGGTGGCCAATCGTCGGGCGACTCCACCCACGACCACTCGGGGACGTCGAAGCCGACGGCCGAGAGGGCGTCCACGAGGTCCGGCCACAGCCCGCCGCGGAGCCTCAGCCCGCCGCGCGCCTTCCTACCCACGGTCCACGTGCCGGGGTTCCTGGCGAACCACCTGGCGACGTGGAGCGCCCGGGCCGCCCTCTCCGGGCTCGGGTAGGACGGGAGGCCGAGGGAATCGTAGATGGACCTCGTGCGCCTCGAGAGCTCCGAGTCGCCGACCTCCACGACGACCGTGGGCTTCCTCGAGATCGACGCTATCCTGCGGGGCAGGTCCTCGCTCACACCGGGGGGATAGTGCGTGGGGATGAGCAGCACGCCGCCGACGCGCGAGTCCATCAGAGCGCTGTAGGCCGCGATGAACTCCTCGTCCGAGGCCGATCCGGTCACGTCGACCGGGTTGGAGATGGAGGACAGCTGGGAGAGGGCGCCGGAGGAGCGGAGCGAGAGGAGGCCGGGGTCGGACGAGAGGTCGGGGAGCTCGAAGCCGAGGGAGCTGAGGGCGTCCGCGGCCAGGACGCCCGCGCCCCCGGAGTTCGTGAGGACCGCTACGCTGTCGCCGGGGTCGCCGCGCAGCGCTGACGCCGCCTTGGCGGCGTCCAGGGCCTCCTCCAGGTCCCGCGCCACGTACGCCCCGGCTTGGCGGAGGGCCGCCGCTGCCACAAGCGCGGACGACAGCATCGAGGCCGTGTGGGAGCTGGCCGCGCGCCTGCCCGACGACGTGGTGCCGCCCAGCAGGACCACGACCTTCTTGCCGCGATCCCTGGCGCGCCTCACGGCGTCGAGGAGCGCCCTTCCGTCGGACGTCCTCTCGACGTAGAGGAGGATTACCTTCGTCCTCTCGTCGACCGCGAAGTAGTCCACGGACTCTGCCAATCCCACGTCGACGGCG
>CAYFJD010000089.1:0-4118 GCA_964343285.1 uncultured Nitrososphaerales archaeon | reverse complement strand
TCCAGCAAGCCCTTCAACTACGTGCTATTCTCGGTGGACGGGTCCCCTCCGCCCCAGGAGAGGGAGCTGGGCTGGCTCTCCGGGTTCGCGTGCTCCAGGCCCGTCAGGGTCGGAAACGCCGCGGCCCTCCAGCTCCAGCTGGACATCGAGGGGGAGTTCATGGCGGCCCTCCACGCGTACTACCGCGCCACCGGCGACGCGGAGTACCTGAGGGAGCGCTGGTGGGCGGTGGAATCGGTGGCGAGGTACGCGCTCAGGAACTACGCGAAGCCGGACGCGGGGATATGGGAGGAGAGGGGGGCCGCGAGGCACCACACCCACAGCAAGGTGATGATGTGGTACGCGCTGCGCTCCGCGTCGGAGATGGCGAGGGACCTGGGGGAGTTCGAGGAGGCCGAGAGGTGGGCGGAGGGCGCCGAGCGCGTGAGGAGGTGGGTGATGGAGAACTCGTGGAGCGACGCCGACGGATCGTTCGTCAGCTACCCCGGCTCCCACGAGGTCGACGCGTCCCTCCTCGTGATGCCCCTCTACGGGTTCATAGGCGCCTCGGACGAGAGGTTCCTCTCCACGCTCAGGAGGATAGAGGAGGAGCTCGTCGTCGACGGCCTCGTCTACAGGTACAGGCGCGACTTCCTCGGGGCCGCGAGGCACCCCTTCGCGCTGGCGAACGCGTGGATGGCCCGCGTGAAGCTCAGGCTGGGCGACCGCCGCGGCGCCGAGCTCTACCTCAGGAGGCTCGCGTCCTGCGCGAACGACCTGGGGCTCCTCGGCGAGCACGTGGAGGCGGGGACGTGCGAGGCCAGGGGGAACTATCCCCACGTGTTCTCCCACGCCGGCTTCGTGCACGCGGTCGCGGAGCTCGCGCGCGGCGCCTCGGGAGCTCGCGCAGCATCTCCCTGAGGATCGCGCTCCTGCACTCGCGCTGCGAGTTCCCCCTGCAGTTGGCGGTTATCACGAGCACGTAGCCGGACTGGTCAGCCTCGTCTATCGCGACCGACCTCACCTCCTCCACGGCGCCGCACCTGGCCGCGGCCTCCGACGCCCTCCTGATGGCCTCGTCCGGGTCCACGTCGGCGGGGACCCAGTAGCGGACCGTGGTCACTATGTGGTCCGAGTAGCCCCTGATCAGGGCCTGTATCAGGACGCTGTTCGGGATCTCCTCGATGGCCCCCTCGTCGTCCCTGAGCGTCGTGTAGAAGAGCCCCACCGAGACCACGGTGCCCGTGAACCCGTTTATCAGGTAGTCGTTCGAGAAGTACTTCGGCGGGTACGTGGGGAACACGTTTGCGTACTGCCAGGTGGCGATGGTCACGCGCTGCCCCACCTCCAGCGGGCGCGTCGCGAGGAGCGCTATGCCGGCTATCACGTTCGACAGCACGGTCTGCGCCGCCAGCCCTATTATCACGGAGGCGAACGCGGACCCCAGTACGACGGAGCTGACGTCCACGCCCAGCGCGGCGGCCACCGCGACGCCCATGAGCGCGAACCACGCGAGGGAGACGACCTGCTTGATCGCGGTCCTGGGGCCCACCTCCGCGGCGGGGAGCCAGCGGTCGATCAGGAGGAGCACTATCCTCAGGACTATGAAGAGCACGACGGCCAGGGCGGCCGCGGCCGCTATCCTCGAGTAGCTCGCCGGCACCACCGGCAGGACGTAGGTGGCGACGTAGATGGTCGCCAGCACGAACGCCAGGAGAACGAGGAAGGAGTAGATCCTGCGGACCTCGCGGCTCACGCCCTTCCCCCCGCCGGCTGCCCGGCCCTCGACCTCCCGAGGGGCAGGGGCTCGGGGTGGACGCGGAAGAACTGCCTCCCAGCCCCGTGGAGCGCCAGGTTGGCCCTGTCCAGGAGGAACCCGTCCTCCCCCGCCGACCCGGACCTGGCCCGCACCGCCAGCACCCTCATGACGACCAGGTCGACCTCCCCGACCTCCATCGACGCGACCTCCCTGACCTCGTAGATCGCCGCCGCCCCTGCCAGCCCGGGGACGGATACCTTCGTGCTGGGCACGAGCTCAAGCCCGAGCCTGGAGACCTTGTCGTCCGCCCTGCCGCTGGAGGACCCGAGCTCGTACGCCACCCCGGCCATCTCCGGCGGCACGACGTTGACCGTGGCCTCCGGGTTGGACCTGAGGCACTCGCGCGTGAACGTCGTCCTCTCTATCGCCACGGCGATCGTCGGCGGGTCCTCGCTGACGGGCGTGTTCCAGCTGAACGGCGCGGCGTTCAGCCTGTCGCCGCACCTGGTCACCAGGATCACGGTGGGCCGCGGGTGGAGGAGCCTGTAGAACTTGCCCCTGTAGTTATCGTACGTCCAGCCCACGGGCCCTCTCCCGGGCCCCGCCTTAAAGGTCCTTTCCATAACCTGGTTATATAAAACTTAAAACTTAGTTTACGGGGCGCGCGCCCGTGAGGGCCTGGTGGCTGGTGTTCGCGTCGACGTCCATGGGGTTCTTCCTCTGGGGCCTGATAACCTCCCTGGGCTACCTGGTGTACCCGGAGTTCCACAACCCCGCATACCTCGCGGTCGTCGCGGCGATGCCGCTGGTCGGCGACCTCGCGCTCTCCAGGCTCTCGGACGCCGTGGTGGGCAGGAAGCGCGCCTTCCTCGCGACGATGTCCCTCTACGCCGCCGGATCCCTGCTGGTGGCGCTGGACGCCCTCTACCTCTCCATGAACGTCGCCGTCTTCCTGGCCGGCTACGCGCTCGCGACGTTCGCGGTAGAGGGGGAGGTCCCCGTGTCGCTCGCCTACCTCGCGGAGGTGACGCCCGCGGCCATCAGGGACAGGGCCCTCATCCTGTCGACGAACTTCGACAACGTGGGAGCGGCGGCCTCCGCGGCCATAGCCCTCGCCGTGTACGGGTCCAGGTCCTCCTACTTCGCCGTGGCCCTCTCGATCGCGGTCGCCTCCCTGGCCTCCCTGGCGGCCGCGGCCGTCCTCAGGTCCATGATCCCGGAGTCCCTCAGGTGGCTCCGCGCGAGGGGGCTCGCGCCGGCCGACGCGGCCCCGCCCGAGCGCGCCCCGGCCCGGACCAGGCCCACCGTCGGGCTCCTGGGGAGGTACTCCTTCCTCGCCGCCCTCGGCGTCTCCCAGTACATAACCTACGGCCTCATGGCGTTCGTCGTCGCGGACTACTTCTTCTCCGGGAACTACCTGAACCTCGTGGTCCTCGTGGCAAACGCCGCGGCCTCCGCGGCCGGCCTCGCGGCCCCCGTCCTGGAGGAGCGCGTGGGGTCGGTGCGCTTCGCCCTCATCTCCTACGTCGGCGGCCTGCTCTCGATGGCCCCGATAGCCGCGTGGGCCCTTCGCTGGCCCGCGATGTGGGCCTTCTACCCCCTGCTGGCCCTCAACATGGCGTTCAGCGAGTTCGCGTGGGCTACCAGGATCGTCTACGAGCCCGCCCTCTTCCCGACCGAGCGGAGGGCCTTCATGGTGGGGCTCGTCAGGGCCGTCCCCATAGCCGCGTACACCGCGTCCACCTACCTCACGTCGTCGTTCGGCGAGGCCCAGTTCGTGGTCTACAACGCGGCCCTCTGGGCCCTGGGGGCCGCAGCGTCCGTCGCGTGGAGGATGAGGGGGTACGACGTCACGGGGGCGGCGCTCGAGGTCACCAGCGCTCCCCTAACTCTCCAGGAGCCCCACTAGGCCGCCGACGAACGCCAGTATCGACCCCACCACGAACCCCCAGAGGATCGGGAACGCCACCACCGAGAAGAGTATGAGCAGGACGTAGCCGGCCCTGGCCTTCTGGGGGTCCTCGGAGGCGGCCATGGAGAGCCCCACGGCCCCCACCGCCATGATGGCGGCCGAGAGCAGCAGCCAGACGGGGAAGAGTAGGAAGTCCGCGATCCACATGGGCGGCAGGAATATCGACAGCATGAAGTGGATCAGCACCACCAGGAAGGCCAGCGCGCCGAAGGCGAAGCCTACGGCCCCCAGGTAGAACCCAAGTCCCTTGGCCAATCCCCGGGTCGAGGGGGCCGGGCTTTATATGAACGTTGAGGATACCTCCCGCTGCCCCGGGGATCCACCAGCGTTGACGCGGCCCGCTCGCCTCCTGGCCGCGCGGTAGGCGGCCGCGGCCCCCAGCGCGGCCGCGCCGGCCGCGCTGGGGGC
>CAYFJD010000088.1:0-4154 GCA_964343285.1 uncultured Nitrososphaerales archaeon | reverse complement strand
TAGGCCCTGATACCTATGGGAGCTATGACAAGGTTCGTGCTTATTTGCTCATAGCGGTCTATAAATTCGACAACATCAAAATCTGCTCTGCACAGCAGGGTTCTCATCTCTAATTTATTACCCTCTAAAGTGCAGCTCTTTGGCTACAAAATTAAAATCATGAGAATCGCTGAAAGGACGAAGAGAGCCAACAAAGCGTAGATCGGGACAACGTAGCTTGGGTTATAGGAAACAAATGCTATGAGCGCAGCTATGATGAATAATGGAAGGAATGGAAAAATTACCAGGAAACGCTTGCTGAAGCATATTTCCAATTCGACATTTTATCAACGGAGCCTGATTTAAATTTTATTTTGTTGTTGTGTTATACAATTTTATATCCAATATTTTATATGAATCAACGACCGACCCTCGGTCGAGGGCCGAGGCTTAGGTGTGTAATCTCACCGAAGACCGAGGAGATGGAGGCCGCGGTGGACGGCGCGAGGAGGAAGTTCGTGAAGGTGATCGTGATGGTGGACGTGAGGAGGAAGCTGCCGTCTGTGGAGGCGGGCGTGCAGGGCGAGGGTCCCTCGGAGCCCGAGGCCGCCGCACCGGAGGTCGGGAGGCTACATGGGAGGAGGGCGACCAGGCTCTGCGGCGATAGCGCGGCGCCGTGGGGCTCCCAGCGGAGGCTATTGGGCCCTCCCGGCGCACTACCTGATGACACTACCTGATGAGGTTCCTACGCCTTGGCCAGGATGGGGGCGCCGACGTAGGGGTGCCGGGCCGGATCGGACGATATCGAGCGATCAGATCTAACCATGTTGCTTAATGTAATTTATATAATTAAATATAGATTGCAAAAATGCAACAGAATTCGATAAAAATGAAATTAAAATAATAGATGTGTCATTTCGAATTGGCGGACTCCTTGACAAAATTCGTTCACCTATTTAGTCCATATTTTATGACAAAAATATCGGAGATATCCCTTTTTGTCCATACCCTCGGGAGGTGGTCAGAAACGCCCGTTTTAGCCCACTTCGAATCCAAATATCCAGGAAGAAATCACGCATCGATCGATGCCCGCGGCGCCCGAATCCGCGGCGACGTCGCATGGAACGCGGGGATCGTCGATGCGCCGCTCGGGGATAGCTCGCCGCGCGCCGAAACTCCGGGAGCGCCCCCGCTCGAGCATCCTCAGGTAGATGACGCCCGAGGCCATGAACGCCGCCCCCGCCACGGGCATGAGCGCCAGCGGATCCACGGCCGTCATGACGCCGGACGCCAGGGTGGACGCCGTTATGCTGGAGCGTATGGCCACGCTGCCCACGGCCGAGGAGGTCGCCACCGCCTCCGGGCTCGCGGACCCGGAGATGAAGGACGCGCGGGCCGAGCTGCCCAGCCCCACGAACGCGTTGTAGGCGGCGAGCGCCGCGGCGAGCGCGACGGATCCCCTCGCGAGCGGGAGGAGCGCGACCGCGGCGCCGCTCGCTACCCTGGAGAGGGCGTTGCTCCTCACCAGCCCCAGGGAGGCGACGACCCTGTACGCGTAGTAGGACGAGATCGCGTACGCGACGTTGCCGACGGCGACCGCATAACCTATTGCGCCCTGCCCGAGCCCCAGGTAGACGTGGGACCAGAGGGATAGGAGCGGCATCGAGAGCCCGATCCCGACCCCGGCCACGAGCTGGCTCAGCGAGTAGCCGGCGACCGCCCTCCCACCGGATCTCAGCCCCCTGAGCGGGTTCGCGCGCGCCGCGCGCTCCCCGAGCCCGGACGTGATCAGCACGGCCGCGGCGCCCGACGCGGAAAGCGCCGATATTATGGGGAGCGCGACCGCCGGTCCTATCGCTGCGGCGGACGCCGCGCCGGCCACGCCCCCGAACGTCGATATCAGGTTCAGCTCGCCGAACATCTTGGTCCTGGCCACGTCGTCCTCCCCGGAGAACCTCCTGACGAGCGCGTTCACCAGGGGGACCATGGAGTCCCTCGTGGCCCCGAACCCGGCGGCGTTGAACCCCCCGAGCCCTATCAGCGCGGCGATCGCGGCGGGGGACCTCGCGTACATGAGCCCGATCGCGGCGATCGCGGCCGCGAGCTCCATCGCGGCCAACCCCCTCGCGTGGCCGGCGACGTCGGACACGGCGCTCATGCCCACGACGAGCGCCAAGGTCACGAACCCGGAGACGGTTAGGAGCGCCCCCACGAGGACCGCGCTGCGCAGGACCCCCTCTAAGTATATGGGGAGGGCTACCATGAGGTAGCCTATCGCCGCGCTCCTCGCGGTCCTCTCGTAGGCGAGGGCGGCCGGGGACGCACGCGCGTGAAAACCGCGAAAATCGGCTGTTTTCCCCATTAGGTCGCGCTCTCCCCTGCGAGTCCCACTCCACGATCCTCCTCTTCAGGGTCCTCGGGCTCACCCCGAGCATCCTGGCTATCTTGGCCTTCGGCACCCCCAGCCTGAGCAGCTTCTCCACCTCCCTCCTGTCCACCTGCTTGCGCGGCCTCCCTATCCTCTTCCCCTGCACCCTGGCCCTCTCAAGCCCCGCCTTCGTCCTCTCGGATATCATCTGGCGCTCCAGGTCGTAGAGTATGGAGAGGAGCCCCACGACTATGGCCCTGGCCCGGGGCTCCCTGAGCCAATCCGCCAGGTAGCTCTCCTTCACGGAGTAGACCGTCACCCCCCTCTCGACGCAGTCGTAGAGGAAGTCGATGAGCGTGCGCTGCCTGCGCGAGAGCCTCGAGATCTCGAACACCAGGACGCCGCGGACCCTGCCCTCCCTCACGAGGCGCCAGAGCTCCTGGAACCCCGGGCGCTGGTCCTCCGCCCCGCTCTCCACGTCCTCCAGCCTGTAGTCGACGTCGTTCCACGATAGCCCCCTGACGCCCAACCACTGTTCTATGGCGATCGACTGGTTCTCCGTCTCCTGTTTGCGGGTCGAGACGCGCAGGTAGACGGCGAGCGGGCGCTCGAGCGACACGCTCGGGTCAACGGCCCTCCCGATAAATATTCTTCCTCGCCTCCCCGGGCGCTGCCGGGCGGGGCCCGAGGGACTGCGCGGCTCAGGTCCTGGCGTTGGACCTCACGATCTCGTCGAGCCTGGCCATCAGAGCCTTCTCCACGTGTTCATTCCAGAGCATCTCGGGGATGTCGACCACCAGGAACAGCTCGGAGAGGAATATCGCCTCGAGGGCCATCACGCCTATGTTCTGCAACCACTTCCCAACCCCGGCCCTCACGACGAGCTTGCCGGACGTCTGATCCAGCGTGAAGGTGAGCGCCCTCTCGGCGGCCACTATGTCGCGCAATATTCCGCCCTTCTGCGCCTGGACCACGGCCCTGTCGCCCTGGACGCTGCTCTGGACTTTCCACCCGTTAGACCTCAGGTACTCCGCGAACTGCTCGACGGTCCTCCCGAGGTCGACCCTGAAATCGTACTTCACCTCCCTGCTGAACGGGTTCATAGCCGCCAACATTCGTTCGTCGTATTTAAACCTGGCAGAGGCCCTTTGTCTCCGCAGACCCAGGTCCACACCCAATGAGAGGAACCCCGAAGGAATACGCCTCGGTGGCGGCCGAGGCCCCACGCTTATAATAGCCCCGGGGGACGCCCTCGCGTGGCCTCGAGCGTCGGGTCCGGCGGGGGCGGCGCAAAACCCCGCGTGCTCATGACCTTCCATCTCCCCCGCGAGTGGCTGGGCTCGCTCCCCGAGGACGTCGACCTGGTGCAGCGCGGATCGAGCGAGGAGCCGAGGGAGTGGCTCCTGAGGGAGGTGGGCGGCGCGGACGGGTTGCTGTGCTCCCTGGCCGACAGAATAGATGGGGAGGTCCTGAGGAGGGCGAACAGGCTACGGGTCATAAGCACGTACAGCGTCGGCTACGACCACATAGACGTGGCGACGGCGAGGGCCAAGGGCATAAGGATCGGGTACACCCCTGAGGTCCTAACGGACTCCACGGCGGACCTCGCGATGGCTCTGCTTCTGGCCGTGGCCAGGAGGGTCGCGGAGGGCGATAGGCTGGTGCGCTCGGGGGGCTGGAAGGGGCCCTGGAGCGCCACGTTCATGCTGGGCTCCGACGTCCACGGGAAGACCCTGGGGATAATAGGGATGGGCAGGATCGGGAGGGCGGTGGCCAGGAGGGCCAGGGGTTTCGACATGCGCGTCCT
>CAYFJD010000087.1:1666-4195 GCA_964343285.1 uncultured Nitrososphaerales archaeon | reverse complement strand
CCCGCACGGACCGGAAAAACTATTAAAGACATACGCCCACGAGCCCGACCGCATGATATCCCCTGGCGATCTGATAATCAGGGCCGAGGAGGAAGAGGAGTGGGAGGAGGAAGAGTGGGAGGAGGAAGGCGAAGAGGAGGAGTGGGAGGAAGAGGAGTGGGAAGAGGAGGAAGAGTGGGAAGAGGAATAAGATAGACATAAATTTTCTTTTAAGTTTCAATAATACTATTTTATAATAGCCGTCAGGAAGTGGGCGCCGTGGAACGCGTATAAACACGCGGCGCGAAGTCACTATACGCGTTGTCGTCGGAACTGCCGATAGCTGACAACCACGCCCACGCAAACCCGGTGAGGGGGCTGGGTGCGCGAATGATCTCCAGGAAGTTCAGGAAGTCCGGCGGAACTCTCATAGTATTCGTTGCGTTGACGTCGCGGTCCCTCGGACTGACGCCGGGATCAAAGGACGATCTGAGGAAGCTGTACGAGGTCACGGTCAGATCGGCTGCGGAGGCGAAGGAGGAAGGCGTGTTGAGCGCGGCCGTGGTCGGGCTCCACCCAAGCGAAGTCTTCGAGCTCCTCAAGGCTGGCCGCAGCCCAGCCGAGGTTCTGGATTTCGGGAACTTCAGCGTGGATCTAGCCGCGAGGATGGTGGACGAGGGCGCGGCCGTCGGATATGGGGAGTACGGCAGACCGCACTGGGATGCGGATCCGCTAACTATAGAGATCTGCGATAGGATTACGCTGAGGGTTCTCGAGGCCGCCAGGGATCATGGCGGGGTCGTCCACATACACTCCGAAAGGGCCGAGCCCAACACCGTGATGAGGATGAGCGCCATGGCGGCGTCCGTCGGGTTAGATCCATCCAGGATAGTGTTGCACCACGCGCTCCCTGCAGCGGTGGCGCCGGCGGCGTCCCAGGGGTTGATCCCCAGCATACCGGCTGGAAGGAGGGGCGAGCTGGAGGAGGCCGTGGCCTCGGGACCGCATTTCGTGGTGGAGAGCGACTTCATGGACGACCCCGAGAGACCGGGCGCCGTCACGACCCCTTGGGGCCTCTCGAGGAGGATCCGCCGCCTGCTCCTATCGGGTACGATGACCCCCCAATTCTATGTCAAAATTTTAGAAATATTCAAGAAATTATATGATATAGATCCGTTCTCGGGCCTCAGAGGAACTTCTTGAGCCTCTGGTCCGCGAAGTCCCAGTTGACCAGGTTCCACCAGGCCTCCACGTAGTCGGCCCTCTTGTTCTTGTATTGTAGATAGTACGCGTGCTCGAATTCGTCGAGTATGAGCAGGATCGGGAGCTCCCCTATGTGGTTCATGAAGTGGTTCTCGATAGTCATTATCTGGAGGTTACCCGTCTCCTGATCGTAGTATAGCGCGGTCCACCCGGTGCCCGGCAGGGAGTTGGCGGACTCCGTAAGGATCTGCCTGAAGCGCTCGAACGAGCCGTACTGCTTCGATATCAGGTCGCCTATGGATCCGCCGGGCTTGCCTCCGCCCTTCCCCGAGGGAGCCATCGAGTTCCAGTAGAGGGTGTGCAGCTTGTGGCCGTTGATGTTGAAGGTCAGGCCCCTCAGTATGCCCTGTATGTCGTATTGTCCCTGCGTCAAGCCGCCGCCCACGACCTTATCCAGCCTGTCCAGGAGGCTATTGGCGCCATTGACGTATCCTTTGTGGTGGCCGTTGTAGTGCACGTCCACTATATCCTTGCTTATGTACGGCTCTAGGGCGTCCAACTTATACGGGAGCGGCGGAAGTTCGTATTTCTTAAAGGCCATGCCGATGTTCCTTCGCGCCGGACGTTAATAAGCCTTGCATTAAAATTGGTAATACTAATTCATACGGCGGCGCGGGATCCTGCGCAGTCGCCCGCGCGATGGGATCTCACGCGCTCCATGAACTCGGAGAACTCGCCCTCGCACTCCTCGGCGAAGCTCAATATGCGCTCCATGCTGTCCAGAAGTTCCTCGCTCAGGAAATGCTCCAGGTTACAGGCCTCCTGTTCCGCCTCCCTCGGATCCGCTCCCAGAACCTTCTCCAAGAACCCCATGATCACCTTCCTCTTGCGGTCCAGCGAGGCGGCGAGCTTCTCGGCCTCCTCGGCCAGCCTCACCAATCCCCTTTCATATACGATTAAGCCCTCTTGGTCGAGCTCCCGAAGCTCTTCCAGCGCGGTGGGCATGGAGACGCCGAGCGCGCTGCTCACGTCCTTGACCCTCACGCGTCCCGTGGACCTCTGCAACTCGTAGATCGTTCTGAGGTAGTCCTCCTTCCTCTTGCCCCTAGGGGCGGGAGCGGCCGGCACGCGCCGCACAGGGCGCCCCGTCGAAATAAGGTTGTCTAAACCTTCTAGTGAGCCGCTGAGGATGATCGGGCGCCCGCTGAGCCGAGGCGATGGGAGCAGAGCGGAGCGCGGCTCCACGACGCCCATGACCCCATCGGGATCCCCGGGTCCCTATGGGCGAGTGCCTCCCGCGCGACCAGGAATTGGTGGGATCATCGTAGGGGGAGCGGGCCAGTAAAT
>CAYFJD010000087.1:0-1566 GCA_964343285.1 uncultured Nitrososphaerales archaeon | reverse complement strand
CTCCCGCGCGACCAGGAATTGGTGGGATCATCGTAGGGGGAGCGGGCCAGTAAATAGAGGCTATCGGAAACCTCGTAAACACTTATAGACGTGGTTCATAACGACGTTATTAGAGGCTAATGCTCGAGGTGGAAAACGTGTCCGTGGACGTGGTGAAGGACGGGAGCGGCAAGCGCGTGCTTGACGGCATATCGCTGAAGGTGAAGCCCGGTGAGATACATGCGCTGATGGGCCCCAACGGAAGCGGAAAGTCCACGCTCCTGTACACGGTGGCTGGGCACCCGGGGTACAAGTTGGCGTCCGGCCGCATAACCATGGACGGCGAGGACCTATCCTCGATGCCCCCCGAGGAAAGGGCGCTGAGGGGCCTCTTCCTCGGGTTCCAGAACCCGATAGAGGTGCCGGGGGTTAGGCTCTCGGCCCTCCTCTTGGTCTCCTACAACAAGAGGAACGGAGGGGCCCGCAACGTGCTGGAGGTCCGCGATCCCAGGCTCTTGACGAGGATGAGGGAGGCGGCCAGGAGCCTCGGACTGGACGCGGAATTCCTGAACAGGGAGGTCAACGTCGGATTCAGCGGAGGCGAGAGGAAGAGGGCGGAGCTCCTGCAGGCGGTCATACTGCGGCCCAAGTACCTCCTTCTGGACGAACCGGACAGCGGACTCGACGTAGATGGCGTGAGGACCGTGGCGCAGATGGTGAGGGACCTGGCGGCTGGGGGCGCCGGCGTGCTCCTCGTGACCCACTACGCGAGAATACTTCACTACGCCACCCCCGACGAGGTGACGCTCCTGGTGGACGGCAGGTTGGCGGGGCACGGGGGACCGGAGCTGGCGGAGCTCGTTGAGAGGAACGGGTACGCCTCGCTGAAGGGGAAGACGCAGAGTTGACCAGCGAGGAGATATCCGGCCTGCTGGGCTACAGGGCCCCCGAGGAGCTGCTGGGTCCCGAGGGCACCTATAGGAAGGAACTAGTGCTCAAGGGGAAGATAAGCAGGGAGCTCGTCGAGGAGATCTCGCGCGTGAAGAAGGAGCCCGACTGGATGCTCAGGTTGAGGCTGAGGGCGCTCGAGATCTTCGAGAAGCTCCCGATGCCCAGTTGGCTCTACGGAATAGACGAGCTGGACCTCGAGGAGATCTCCGCGTACGTGAAGCCCGAGGTCGGCGGCGCAAGCTCCTGGGAGGAGATGCCGGAGGAGATCCGCAGATACTACGAGAGGCTGGGGATACCGGAGATCGAGTCGAGGTTCTTAGCGGGGCTCACGGCGGTCTTCGACGGCGAAAACGTCTACTCGAGGATGAAGGACTACCTGAGCAGGATGGGCGTCATCCTCCTCCCGATGGAGGAGGCCGTCCAGAAGTATCCGGACCTGGTCAAGGAGCACTTCTCGCGCGTCTTCCCGCCCTCCGACCACAAGTTCGCGGCGCTTCACACGGCGCTCTGGAGCGGCGGCGCGTTCGTCTACGTGCCCAAGGGGGTCAAGGTGACGCAGCCGATAGAGGCCTACTTCATAATAGGCGGATCCCTGGAGGGGCAGTTCGAGCACACGCTCATAGTGGCGGACGAGGG
>CAYFJD010000086.1:0-4200 GCA_964343285.1 uncultured Nitrososphaerales archaeon | reverse complement strand
GGTGCGATCATGAATTTATATAAAATGAGTGGAATGAGCACCTAGGGAGAAGCGGTTTCCTCTACAGGGATGCGGGCATCTTCGACCCGCACCTGATAGTGGAGTACTACGTGGAGAAGCTGGAGGAGATGGGGTGCGAATTCATGTACGGCGCGAGGGCGAGGATGGCCATGGAGCCGCTGCGCCCGCTGGGCCTGCCGGGTGAGCCGTTCCCTTGGCAGGAGGTGCGCGTGAGGGGTTTCAGGGCGGGCGACGTCGATGTGGACGCCGACGTGGTCGTGTTGGCGGCTGGGGCGTGGACGGGGGAGATGCTAGACGACGCGGGCTTCCCGCTGCCGCTCAGGCCGCTGAGGAGGATGGCGTACTCCGTGAGCGCCACGTCCGGCGCGCTCAGGGAGCTCCTGGACAGGGACGTGCCCGCGCTTGTCATCCCGGGAGGGGTGTTCGTGCGGCCGGATCCAGGGGGCGCGTTCCACGTGGAGTTCGGCCTCAGGAGGCCGTACGGATCCGAGGACCCGGTGCCGGAGGCCTGGGAGCTGGGCGCCCTGCCGATACTCTCCTCTTACCTGCCGGCGTTCGAGGGGGTCGCGCCGAGCGAGTCCTGGGTGGGGCGCTACGACATGAACATAGTAACCGGGACGCCCATCGTGGAGCGTCTGGCGGACGGGCTCGTGGTGGCGGCCGGCACGTCCGGATCCGGCGTCATGAAGGCGGACGCGATAGGAAGGGTCGCCGCGGCGCTCGCGCTTGGGAACGAGCGCGCCGAGCTGTACGGCGGGACGTCCATAAGCGCCGCGGCGCTCTCGGCGCCGTCGGGCGAGGAGCGCCTCGTTATATAGCGCGCCGTTGCGGTGATCCGGTGTGCCGGAGGGGCGCGCACGCGTGCTCATCGCCTCCTCGAGCGTCGGCCTCGGGCACGTGGCGAGGGATCTGCACCTGAGGCGCGCCATGGGTTGGGCGAAGGTGGAGTGGCTGACCTCGGGCAACGCCCTCAGGTTCCTGGAGGAGAACGGCGAGGTCGTCCACGGGGCGTCGCGCCGCATGAGGAGCCTCGGCGACATCATAGGTGGATCGCTCATCCGCAACTGCGCGGTCGCGCTGAGGCCAAGGGCGTTGATGGAGCTCTACTCGGCCGTGAAGTCGAACGCCAGGGTGATCGACGAATCGGTGGACCTCGCGTCGTACGACCTCGTGGTAGCGGACGAGTTCTGGGAACTGCTGATGTCGGAGCAGGTGCCGAGGAGGGGTGCGTTCATCACGGACTTCGTGGACCTGTCGCCCAGGCTCTGGTGGGCGCCGGTTCGTCCAGCCGTGGCGCGGCTGGGCGACGCCATACGCGCGAGGGCGATCGAGAGGTTCGACCTCCGGATACACGTGGGCATGTGGGGGGAAGCCGCCGGGTTCTGGCACCCCGGGCAGCTGATAACGGACGCGGCCTCGGCGGGCCCGGCCCCGGCGCGGCGCGGCCCAGTGGTGATAAATACGGGGGGCACCCCGGCCGCATGCGCAGCCGCGAGGAGCATCAGCTCGGACCTCTCCGCGAGGGGCATAGACCACGTCGTCATAGGGGCGTGCGGGGAGCTCGCCGGAAACCCGGGGCCCCTGATATCGCGCTCCAGCGCACTGGTGACGCTGGCCGGATATTCGAGCCTGGTGGAGGCAGCCCTCACCAGGAAGCCGACGATCGTGCTCCCCGTGAGGAGGCATTTCGAACACGTCGAGAACTCACGCGCGTTCGAGGGGAGGAGCGGCTACCGCGTGATCCAATGCTCGAGGGACGTCAAGGTGGCCGATGGGCTCCTGAGCGTCCTCAACGAGGATCCGGATCCCCCACCGGTCGTCGACGCGACGCGGGAGATCGGGGACGCGCTTCGCAGCCTGCTCCGACGGGAGCAGCCGCGGGGTTGACCCGAGGGAACCGGGTCTGATGCGGCGGGCGGGATTCGAACCCGCGATCGCTGGCTTGGGAGGCCAGCGTCCTAGACCAGGCTAGACGACCGCCGCGCGCCCTAAATACCCGGCACGGGAGATAAATACGTTGCCGAGGGCCTCGGAGGAAGCCGGAGGGGCCGCCCGCAGTGAGGATGCGGAGGCCATCCCTTCCTTATCGCGATGCCGCCGGAAGGGAATTTGGGGTGCACATGCCACGCGGAGGGGTAGCTTGTCCGTCCAATGTAGCGCCCCTCGAGGCCAGAGTTATAAGCGGCGCGCCACCTGACCCATCGCGCATGGAGGAGGGCGAGGGCTACAAGTCCTGGAGCGTGGTCATGGTCGAGCCGCGCTACAGCATGAACGTGGGGTACGTGGCGCGCGTGATGATGAACTTCGGCCTCAGGGACCTAGTGATAGTATCGGGGGACGGCCGTAAGCTGATGACCAAGACGGCGAGGCGCTACGCGTCCCACGGCTCGGTCATCCTGGACGGCGCCAGGGTCGTCGGCTCCCTGAGGGAGCTGCGCGGCGAGAGGGGGCTGCTGGTGGCCACCACCGCCAGGGTCGCCGGGCGGAGGAGGGGGGCCCTGAGGAGGCCCATCTCGGCGGAGGAGCTTGTGGACGTGGCAGCCGGGAGGGAGGACGTCGCGCTCGTCCTGGGGAGGGACACGACCGGCCTCACGAACGAGGAGATAGCCCAGTGCGACTTCGTCCTCCACGTGCCAACCTGGACGGATTACCCGACCCTCAACATCTCCCACGCCCTAGCGATAATCCTGTACGAGATCGCGAAGGCCTACCACGGGGCCCGCGGCCTCTACGGGATCACCCCGCCCTCGGCGGAGGAGATGGCGGCGCTCGACGCCATGGTGTCCAGGGCCCTCAGGCTCCTCGATTACGAGGAGGGCAGGGCCGCCAAGGTGTCGGTGCTCCTCAGGAGGCTGGCCGGAAGGGGAGATAGGAGCGAGGTGCGCGCCCTCATGGGGATACTCGGCAAGCTGCTGAAGGCGGCGTCGAGCGGGCGGCAGGGGCCGGAGCCCGCGGCAGGTCCCTAGGGCGGCCCGGAGGCCCCGGCGGAGGTCGGGGACCCGCGGAGGAAGAGCCTGGGCAAAACCAGCGAGGCCCCCAGGCCGTAGAGCATCAGCGCGGTGAACGTGAGTACCCCCGCCGCGAACCCCATGCCGTACGTCATGACCACCGCCAGCGCGGTGAACCATATGTGATAGAACGATCCTATCATGGAGAACTCCCACGTGCCCTTGCCCACGAACCCCTCCCGGTACACGTGCCTGGGCACCGAGTATATGAAGGGTATCACTAGGTTCATCATGTCCGTGCCGAGGATGGAGAGCGCCAGGCACGCGCCCGCCGGCCTGAACGCCAATAGGTATATGTAGCTCGCGGCGGATAGCGCGTAGCCAACCGAGATTATCCTGGCCATCGTCACGGGGGAGCGGACGAGGTACGCCACGGCGCCCGCCACGAGCGTCATGAGCACGCCGCTGATGCCGAAGGCCGCCATGGCCAGCGGGACGTCGGAGGGCGAGTAGGAGGAGATCAGCGAGGGGAGCACGACGGCCAAGGCCAGGTCGCCCGTCACCGTGCCCCAGAGCGATCCCAGGAGCCACGTCCTCCCCATGCGGAACGTCGTGCCGCCGGATTCCCTGGAGAGCGGGGCGAGCGCCACCCTGGCCCTCGAGAGGACGAACGCGTAGGCCGCCGCCCCGAGGAAGGAGACCGCCGCCAGGATCGGGTACGCCACGGACGGGGGCGCCGTCAGGTACGCGGAGGTCCCCACCGCCACCCCGCCCGGTATCCCAGCTATGGACACGGCGGACGCGAGGGTCCTACGCCCCAGGTCGTCGTAGAGGTAGGAGTGGGCGTTCGAGAAGACCTCCATGTAGAATGTCACCGTCCCCTGTATCAGCCTGAGGGAGAGCAGCTCCAGGGGCGACGCGGCGAAGGGCATGAGGGCGAGGCTCGCCGCTATGAGGGCCGACATCCCCACGACCGCCGACGGCAGGTGCCTGTAGAACCTCAGCGCCCTCCCGACCACCTTCCCGAGCGGCATCCCGGCGAAGTAGAGCACGTTGCCCCACAGCGCCAGCCACGATATCGGGACGCCCATCCTGGCGTGGAAGTAGCCGAGGTAGAGCACGTAGGTGGAGAGGGAGGAGGTCAAGAGCGCGGAGGCGGTGAACCCGAGAAGCGGTATCGCGATCCTCAGGGCGCGCCCGGCCGCTTTGCTCATCGCTGCACCGTAACCAC
>CAYFJD010000085.1:0-4203 GCA_964343285.1 uncultured Nitrososphaerales archaeon | reverse complement strand
CGTGGGAGAGGGGGAGGGCCTTCGGCTACTACACGATGGCCGTCTACGTGGGGACTGTGGTAGGCCCCCTGGTGGGCGGGATGATAGTGAGCTACCCGGCGATACTCGGCCTGGCCTCCTGGCGCTGGGTGTTCTTCGTCACCCTCCCGCCGGCGGCCGCCGGGCTCGTGGCCTCGTGGGCGGCGCTCCGCGAGCGGCGGGACGCGGGGACGGCGGGGTCGATGGACGCGCCTGGCTTGGCCCTCTCCACGCTCGGGCTCTTCCTCACGATGGCGGGGATGACCGTGGG
Source organism: uncultured Nitrososphaerales archaeon (assembly GCA_964343285.1). Lineage (GTDB taxonomy): Archaea > Thermoproteota > Nitrososphaeria > Conexivisphaerales > Conexivisphaeraceae > Conexivisphaera. Next base: position 3,914 of record CAYFJD010000085.1, on the reverse strand, counting down.
GTCGTTCGTCGGCTGGGACGCCGCGTCCACCGCGGCGCTCGCCGCCGGCGTCGTCCTGCTGGCGGCGTTCCTGCTCGTGGAGGCCCGCTCGGGCGGCGGCGCGCTCCTCGACCTATCGCTCTTCTCGAACCCCGGCTTCACGGCGGGCAACCTGGCGGCCCTCCTGAACTACGCGGGCTTCTACTTCCTGCCGTTCTTCCTATCCTACTACATGCAGAGGGTGCTGGGATATCCCCCCTCCTACGCATCCGAGGTCCTCCTGGCGATATTCGCGTCGATGGTGGTCCTGGCCCCCCTGAGCGGGCGCCTCTCCGACAGGATAGGGTCCAGGGGGCTCGCCACGGGCGGAATGGCCCTGATAGCCGCCGGCCTCGCCTCCATGGCCGAGCTGGGCGCGACCGCGACCGCGCGGGAGGTGGCCATTAGGGCGCTCCTCCTCGGCGTGGGCATGGGGCTCTTCTCGTCCCCGAACACTGCGGCGGTCATGCGCTCCTCCCCCAGGGATAGGCTGGGGACGGCGAACGCGACCCTGAGCACCCTGAGGGTCCTGGGGCAGGCCCTGAGCCTCGCCATAGCCGGCTCGCTCGCCGCGGCCCTGATACCAAGGGCCACGCTCGTGTACATATTCACGGGCCTTGGCTCGCCGGCGTCGACGTCGTCCTCGCGCTTCGTCGAGGGGCTAAGGACGGTGTACGAGGTCATGGCGGCGCTCGTGGCCGCGGGGGCAGTCGCGTCGGCGGTCAGGGGGAGGGAGGTCATAGAGGAGGGATGAAGCCGCGGCGGCCATCCCACCCGCGGGCCGCGGCTTCGCCCATCCAATATCGATGGGGCCATCCGAAGTTTAATATCCGGGGCCCGGGATCCATCGACGGCGTGATAGGGGAGCTCGTCGCCGACGCGCTCAGGAGGGCCGGGGAGCTCAGGGGCCAGCTGGCGGGGCGCGAGCAGCTGGAGAGGGCCTCGGCACTCTGGGTCAGGCGCCGCCCCGAGCCCAGGGCGGCGCGCCAGGCCGGGATAGACTCCGGGTGGAACATGGTCCAGCTCCAAGGGTTCTACCTCTACGCGGTGGACGCGGTGTCCGTCGCGCCGGACTCCAGCGACGTCGTCCCGCCGAAGTACGAGTTGGGCGTCTCGAGCATGATGGTGGAGGTGCGCGGGAGGCTGGTCCACGACCCGAACCTCTTCCTCGAGACCATAGGGATGAGGTTCGAGGGGGAGCTCGCGGTCGCGAGCTCGAGAAGGGTCGACCTGGTGCTCCTCGACGGGTCCCTCCTGGCCAGGATCTACAACCAGCGCTCCAGGTCCATCGAGACACTGCGCGAGGTCGTGCCCGACCTCGCGTCGATGGACAACGCCGTCTTCGTGGCCAAGAGGTCGCAGGCGAACGAGCTCCTCGGCGGGCCGTTCGGGGACATATACTATTTCTCGCGCGCCACGTCCTCCGCCGGCTTCTCGGCGCCGTGCGTCACGGAGGGCGTGACCCACTTCTACGCCAGGCTCGAGGACGGGGCGGAATGCCTCAGGATCGAGGTCCCGGGGAGGCTGGACGGTGCCCCTCCCTGCAGGGAGGCTTCCGCGGAGGGCGAGTGGAGGGAGGTGGGCGAGGTCCTGGACAGGCTGGCCTACAAGGCGGTCGGCGGGTATCCCTACGTCCTGATGCTGGCGCACAGACGCGCCCACATAAGCGACGAGGACATGGGCGCGCTGGCGAACATAATGGGCGTCGGCTTCCTGGAGAGCGGGAGGGAGGTCCTGGGTGAGCGAGGGCGAAGTCGTGGGCATAGTGGCGAACGGGGCGCTCCCCCACTCCTTCGACGCGATAACCAGGGACGCGGTGCCCGTCGGGGACTACCTGGTGGCGAGGACGGCGGACGGGAGGGAGGTCCTGGGCATGGTCGAGAGCACCAGCATAGAGAGCGAGGTGATGGGCATAGTGCGCACGTTCTCGGACGCGCTGAGGGCGGGGGAGCTCGCCATGGCCAATCCCTACGACAAATCGTACACGTGCCGCGTCAGGGTCCTCGGGCTCCTCGAGGGGCTCAGGTCCGGCGAGGTCATCATGCCGTCGCTCCCGCCCGTGCCGGGATCCGCGGTGAGGAGGGCGACGCCGGGGGAGCTCTCCGAGGTGTTCGGCGGTTCGGGCAGGAGCTGGGTCCCCATAGGATCGCTGCTCAGGTCCCGCGAGGTCCGCGTCCACGTGGACATAAACAAGGTTGCGTCGCGCCACCTCGCGATACTCGCGTCGACGGGCGCCGGGAAATCGAACCTCCTTGCGCTCTTGGCCAAGGCGATAGCGAACCTCAGGGGCACGATGGTAATCTTCGATTACCACGGCGAGTACGGGGGACTGGACCTCAACGGCAGGGAGAACCACGTGGAGCCGACGATCAACCCGGAGGACCTGGACCCGGACGAGCTGGCGGACCTCCTCGACATCGGGGAGGGCGCGTCCAGGCAGAGGTACGTGCTGGCCCGCGCCCTGGACAGGGCGCGCGGCTCGAGGGACTTCTGGGACGGCCTGCTCAGCGGGGTGGAGCAGGTGGGCAGGGACGAGAGGGAATACAGGGAGGCCGCCGAGAGGGTGGCGGACATAATAAGGCTGGCGCTCAGGAGGTACAGGACCGTGCTCAGCCCGGGCGCCGTTCCGCCGGTCAGGCGCCTGGCCGAGGGGCGCGTGAACATCGTCAACCTGTCGGGGCTCTCCCCGGCCCAGGCGGACGTGGTCATATCCCGCTACATGGAGGACGTGCTCGTCGAGAGGAAGAGGTGCGTCGGCGACTCGAGGGGCGGGTGCGCGCTCGGCAGGCCGGTGGTCCTGGCGCTGGAGGAGGCCCACGTGTTCGTGGCGCAAAACAGGAGGACTAGAACCAAGGACGTGGCGTCGATGATAGCCAGGGAGGGGCGCAAGTTCGGGGTCTCGCTCGTGATAGTCTCCCAGAGGCCCCAGAGGCTCGACCAGGACGTGTTGAGCCAGATGGGATCCCTCGCCGTCGGCAGGCTGATCAACCAGAGGGACAGGTCGTTCGTCCAGGAGTCCAGCGAGTACCTGACGGAGGAGATGGCTGAGTACCTGCCGGACCTGAACCCCGGGGAGGCGATCCTCCTCGGGCAGTGGGTCAAGCTGCCCACCCTCGTCAAGGTGGACAGGGTCGAGGAGAAGCGCGCGGGTAGGGACATAGACGCGGTGGACGAGTGGTCCCGGGGGTCCGAGCTTGGCCCCTCGGAGGACACCGAGGAGTTCATAAGGCGCTGAACCGCGCGCAACCCTTATTGGGCGTCCGGGGCCCGGGCGGGCGATGCCGTCCCCGTTGGACGAATCCAGGATCACGCGCGCCATAATCGAGGCGTCCCTGAGGGACTGGGCTGGGATCTCCAGCGTGGACGTGGCGGTCGTCGGGGCCGGGCCCTCCGGCATGGCGGCCGCCTACTACCTGGCGAGGGAGGGCCTGAGGACGGTCGTCTTCGAGAGGAGGCTCGGCTTCGGGGGAGGTATAGGAGGGGGCGCGATGTTCCTCCACAAGATAGTGGTGGAGCCCCCGGCGGACGAGGTGCTGAGGGACGCGGGGGTCAGGTACGAGGAGGCGGAGCCCGGCCTCCTGGTCATGGACGCGGCCGAGCTCATGGCGAAGCTCGCGTCCTCGGCGCTCGACGCCGGTGCCAAGATAATCCACGGCGTGAGCGTCGAGGACGTCATCTTCAGGAATGACCCGCCGCGCGTGGCCGGGGTTGTCGTGAACTGGACGGCCTCCGAGCTCTCGGGACTGCACGTGGATCCCCTCTTCGTGTCCTCCCGCGCCGTCGTGGACGCGACGGGCCACGAGGCCTCCGTCGTCGAGGTGGCGTCGAGGAAGGTGCCGGAGCTGGGCATAAAGATCCTGGGGGAGAGGTCCGCCTACAGCGAGCTCTCGGAGGCG
>CAYFJD010000084.1:0-4267 GCA_964343285.1 uncultured Nitrososphaerales archaeon | reverse complement strand
TCGTTGGAGATATTGGTTTAGAGGGCCCGGGCGCCTCGCTCGATCTCGACCCATATCGGCGCGTGGTCAGATCCCTGGACGTCCTTGAGTATGCCGGCCCCCTTCACCCTCCCCTTCAGCTCCTCCGAGACGAGGAAGTAATCTATGCGCCACCCCACGTTCCTGCTCCTCGCGTTGGACCTGTAGGACCACCAGGTGTAGTGTCCCCCGTCCTTGTAGAACATCCTGAAGGTGTCGACGTAGCCGAGCCCCAGGAACCTCGTCATCCAGTCCCTCTCCGCCTGCGTGAACCCCGCGTGGTTCACGTTCTCGTCCGGCCTCGCGATGTCCAGTTCGGTGTGCGCGACGTTGAAGTCCCCTCCTATGACCAAGGGCTTCCGCCTCCTGAGCCCCTGCGCGAACTCCTCGAACCTGCGGTCGAACTCCAGCTTGAAGTCCAACCTCCTGAGCCCCTCCTGCGCGTTCGGGAAGTACGCGTTCACCACGTAGTACTCGTCCAGCTCGATCGTCAGGACCCTCCCCTCCACGTCGAACTTCGGGTCGTCCACTCCGTAGATGACCGAGAGCGGCTCGACGGCGGTGAGGGTGAGGGTCCCCGAGTAGCCCTTCCTCTTGGAAGGATTTATGTAGGCCCTGTACCCGGTCTCCGAGTAGAGGTCCAGGGGCACGTAGTCCGCCTTGATCTCCTGAAGCAGCACGACGTCGAACCTCATCCCGAGGAGCTCCGGGAGGCCCTTCCCCATCGCGCTCCTGAGGCCGTTGACGTTCCACGAGGCGAGCCTCACGTGGGGGGATGGGCGCTACCCCTTCATAAGCGGCGCAGGCCCGCGGACCTCGACCCCCACCCGGCGCCCGGGCGCGCGGAGGCCCGCCAGCTGGGACGCGTACCTGCGCCTGAGGATCCCCAGCAGGAGGACGCCGAGGCCCATGAGGCCCGCCCTCTCCACGGGGTTCCCGACGCCGGCGGTGACCATCCTGACGCCCTCCCTCAGGTCCTCGAACGCCTTGAGGAGGGCCTTCAGGACGAACTCCCTCCTCAGCGGGTCTTCCAGCAGCTCGTCCAGGGCGGCGAAGTTGCCCCTCCTGAAGGCGGCCACGGGCACGAGCGGCAGGGGGAACGTGACGACCCTGAGGCCCTTTAGCCTGTCCAGGAGCTCCAGGTTGGCCACTACGTCCTCGTCGGTCTCGCCGGGGAAGTTGAGTATCATCGTGCCCACGACTATCCAGTTGTTGTCGTTCAGTATCCCGATGGCCTCCACCACCACGTCCGGGTACTCGACGGGCCTGTAGGGCAGCGCCTTCCCCCTCATGTACCTCTCGAGGAGCCTGGGGGATGCGGTCTCTATCCCCATCTCTATGAAGCTCTTCCTACCGCCCTCGTTCACGTACTCGCCCACGCGCCTGACCATGCCCGGCTCCTGGACCACGACGGCCGCGGTCGTGAAGTCTATGGATATCGTCCTGTCCTCCCCGTAGGACTTCGCCAGCCTGTAGGCCTTCCTGGTCAGCTCGATGACCTTCTCCGGCCGCGGGTCTATCCCGTTCGCCCCGTACCTGAAGTACTCCTCGCTGTGCAGAGTCACGTTCCTCGCCCCTCCCCTCTCCAGGTTCAGGCGCATCTCCCTCTCTATGTGGCCCTCGAAGGGGAAGGACCTTATCATGCCGCTGAGGTTCGGCGTGCAGAACGCGCACCCCCTGCCGCAACCCCTGGTCACCTCCACGATGCCGCCTATCGAGGGCGTGACTATCGTGGGGACGTCCCCGACCTCCGCGGGCCTCGCGCGGAAGACGCGGGGCACCGGCCTGCCCGAGAGGAGCGCGTCGAAGAACTGCGGCCCGTCGCGCTCGAACTCGCCCTCGAAGACCACGTCTATCCCGAGCTGGTCCTGCATGCCGCTGTCCACGACCTGCCAGGCGGCCGGTCCCCCCACCACCACCCGGAAGTTGCGCCTGAAGGGCGAGGCGTTGGCGCTCTCCACCACGTACCTGAAGGACCTCGCTATGTAGGGGAGGCCGGCGTAGGGGAGGCCGGCCAACTTGACTATCCAGTACGTTATGCCCGAGCCGTAGCTGAGGCCCATGCCGTCCATCGTGTATATGCCCACGACCTTCGTCCCGGGGCCTATCGCCCTGTGGAGCTCGTAGGGGCTCACGATCGCCGCGTCCACGCCGGATTCCCTGAGCTTGGCCTCCACCTTGGCCAGCCCGTAGGGGGCCCTCCTGACCACGCCGTCCGGGCCGGCCTCCACGTCGAACAGGAACCTGGAGAGCCTGCCGCCCAGCAGGTTCTCCGGGAGGGCGCTGAGGAACCCGAGGAGCGTGGAGCCCAGCGTGTCGCTGGCCATCGCGACCTCGCTCGTCAGCACCACGGCGCGGCCGGGGCCGACCATACGGGTCGCTGCGATTTTCTCGCGCGGCGACGATATAATCGTTGTCCCCGATTTACATTATTCCGCGCGGATCCTTGAGGAGATGGAGGGCGGAGGGCTCCCGCTCATTTAAAATCCACATCGGGCCCTCCGCGGGACGAGCGCCCTGTAGACGAGCTCCATGAGCCCGGATACCGATATGTTCCTCCCGTGCCTGGGGTTGAGGACCCCGAGGGCGCGCGACATGTGCGACTTGCAGATCGCGCATGGCCTCACGACGACGTCCGCCCCGTCGGAGAGCGCCATCTCGTACCATAGCTTCGAGTACTCCGAGGTGAGGGGCGACAGCTCGGGCGCCAGGTTGCCTCCCCCCGCGCCGCAGCACACCGTGAGCCTGCCGCCCAGCGGCGGCTCCACGTACCTCTTGACCGCCCTCCTGAGTATCTCCCTGGGCTCCTCGATAAGCCCCCCGCCCCTCGAATACTGGCACGGGTCCTGGTACTCGTACACGAGGTCGCCGTTGGCCTCGGGGTCCAGCTCGAGCTCCCCCCTCCTGAGGGCATCCGCCGCCACGTGGAAGACGTGGCGGACCTCGACGCCGCTCCCGCGCAGCCTCGCGGACAAATAGCCGGCCGCGACCCTCCACGCGTTGCCGCACTCCCCTATCACGATGATCTTGGCCCCCAGATCCCCGGCGGCCGCCGCCAAGGAGTCGGCGAGCCTGCGCATCGCCGACGGGTGCAGGAAGAGCCCGTAGTTCTCCGCCACCGCGCGCGTGCTCATGGAGAAGTCGATCCCCAGCTCCTGGAGGACGGAGAGGTAGCCCTTGAGCGCCTCGACGTTGAGCACCAGGTCGTCCGAGGGCACGACCAGCAGCGCGTCTGCGCGCTCGTCGACCTTCGGGCGCACCTTGATGCCCTTCTCCGCCTCGATCTCCGAGGCGACGCCGCGCAGGAGGGCATCCAGAAATTCGCGGCTCAACCCGCGTCCGCGCGAGATCTCCAGCTGCTCCAGGACGCGGGCGGAGACGAAGCTCGGCGCCCTCCCGGACTCGAGGAGCGCGGCCCTGACGGCGCGCGAGACCCCCGGCACGTCGAGGCCGAACGGGCACGCGGCGGAGCACGCTCCGCACGTCAGGCAAAGCCAGGCGCAACGATATGCCTCGTCGTCCGAGGCGGACCCGCGGAGCAGGGCGCGCGCCATCGATATCCTGCCGATCGGGGAGTTCAGCGGATCGCCCGTGGACACATAGGTGGGACACCGCGTCAGGCAGGCGCCGCATCCCGTGCAGAGGTCCAGCGCCAACCCGACGTTCCTCTCGCTGCGGTAGAGGTCGCGCATCGCGTCGCGGGCGGCGCGGCGCCCTGCCGCGATCCCCAGCTCCGCGGCTATCCTCGACACGAGGTCGGCGCCGGCCTCGCTGGGCGACGGCCGCCGGGACAACGCGGATCACCCTACCTGCCCGAGGTCCGGCACGAGCGCGTACGACAGGAAATGGCGAAGGGGGCTCCACGGCAGCAGCGCCACCAGCGCGGACGCCAATATCACGTGGACGTCCAGCAGGGGCAGCGCGGCGGCCGCCGCGACGTCCGGGTGCAGCGCCAAAAGCGAGAGCGCCCACGATGAGGCCAGGACGAGCGCGCGCCCCCCGCCCACGGCGTTTGCCACGTCCTGCGCGATGCCCGTGACGAGGACCGCGGCGAGCAGCGCGTGGACCACGAAGATGCTGGGCGGCGCGGGGAGCAGGATCCTGACGCGGCGGTCGCAGACGGGCGAGGCCAGCTCGCGCGGGCGGATCCTCCTCCAGCGCGCGCGCGCGAGCCCCGCCAGGGCGGCCGCCCCCGCCCGCGCGCCCAGGGCGACACCCAGGAACGATGCCCGCCCCCCGGCGCGCCTTA
>CAYFJD010000083.1:0-4329 GCA_964343285.1 uncultured Nitrososphaerales archaeon | reverse complement strand
CGGGCGACCTGGCCTCATGGTACAACGCGGAGCTCACGGAGACGCTGATAGCGAGGAGCTCGTCCCTCAGGGTATTCGCCTCCAGGCTTTGGTCGACCGTGCTCCGCAGGATCAAGCGCCTTGGCCTGATATACGAGGTGGCGGAGGGCCTCGGGGAGCCGGCGGTCGACGTGATTTATCCGGCCGGCTCCCTGGGGATATACGAGCGCTACGGTCGGGCGGCCTCCGGGCTCGTTCCGATATTGCTGGAGGTCGGCGAGTGGAGGATCGAGGGCCGCGTGAGGCTCGGCTCGAGGTCCGCGGGGTTCTCGGTCGGCAGCTCGGACGCCGAGATGAGATATCCGTCCGACGCGTTCGAGCGCCGGGTGAGGGCGTTCGACAGCTCGGTGGAGGAGAGACTATACCGCGCCCTGTTGCAGGCGGCGCCCGACCTCAGGGTCGTGAGGGAGCCCGCGCCCCTCGTCGCCGGGCGCAGCGTGTTCGTGCCGGACTTCGCCGTGGAGGCTGGCGGGCGCAGCGTGTTCGTGGAGATAGTGGGCTTCTGGACTCCCGACTACCTGAGGAGGAAGGTGGAGAAGCTCAGGCAGCTGCGCGGCGCCGACGTGATATTGCTCGCGGACGAATCGTTGGGCCTCCCCGGCGACGTCCCCGGCGAGGTGATACCCTATAGGGGCGACGAGATACCCCTGAAGCGCCTCCTTGAGTCGATAAGGGCTCGCCTCGGCGGGGCGCCGCATATGGATCGGGGGTCGTGGACCTCCTCGGATCTCGGCGCCGTCTTAGAGGGGCTCCTCGGCGCGACGTTCGAGGAGGTGGAGCGCAGGCTCAAGCCCGCGCTGGGCGACCGCTGGCTGGAGGCCGTCGAGTCGGCCGGCTACCGCTTCGAGTGGACCTCCCTCGACGTCAGGGAGGCGAGGCTCAGGAGGCGCGCCGGGCGATCACTCTATCTTGCACCTGAGGGTCGGCGGCTCTATTGCGCAATGGTTTATCGCGGCCTCGGCTATCGTGCCGCTGAAGTTCACTATCTGGGCCAGGTTATCCAAGTACGATTTGATGGACAGCGCCAGGAGCGCGCCCGAGCTGTCGCCGGCGTACTTGACGCTCATCTCCAGCGACGCCTTCCTGAGCTCGCGCTCAAGGTAGTTGGAGCTGTCGACTATCGAGTTGGCCTTGAACGGGTTCTTCGTGGCCCAGCTGTCGAACGCCTCCCCGTAGACGCCCGTGGCCTCCTCCGTGTACTTGGAGAGGAGCCCCAGGTCCGCGTCGCGCGGCTTCACGCCGCTCCTCAGTATGGAGCCCAGGTCCTTGGAGGCGCTCTCGGCGAAGTCCCCCACCTTCTCCAGGAGCTTGACGACCATCCTGTGCCCCGGTATATATTTCGGGTTGTCGACCCCGAGCTTCTCCTGCAGCTCCGGCCTTATGTTCGCCAGTATCAGCTGCCTCACGGACAACCAGTAAACCCTGTCCGCCTCCTCCTCCATCTCCTCCACGTCGTTGAGGATCTCCGCGTTACCCTCCTTCAGGGCCCTCTGCAGGAGCTCCATCATGTTCCTCGTCAGGGAGTGGAGCCTCCTCATGAGGTTCCATATTGGGGAGCTGGCCGGATCTATGAAGCTCTGTATGACTATCTTGTTCGGCGACTCCTCGACGATGCCGAAGCCGTTCAGCCTCTCCACCGCGCTCTTGATCTCCTCCACCTTCTCCTTCGACAGCCCCTGCTCGCTCACGAGCGTCACGGTGTCCGCGCCCGTCAGGTAGAGCGCGATCAGCATCCTGCCCAGGAGCCCGGAGTCCTCGCACGTGTCCACGTGGACGGTCTTCGAGATCTTCTCGCCCTCCTCCTTGACGAGCCCCGGCTTTATCTTGAGGGATCCGTCCTCCAGCCTTATCATGGACACTATGTCGCCCGGCTTTATCCCGACCTGCTTCACCCAGTCCTTCGGCAGCGAAACGGAGAGGGTCGAGTAGCCCACCATCTGCACCTTCCTGGCGTCGACCTTCATACCGCTCGCTACTAGAATTTACTTGTATTTATAACTAACTCGACATCTAATGGCAATTTGAAAAGGTTTATCATTCGGGGCCCGCAGGAGCCGTCCGTGGTCTCCGAGGAGGAGGTCCTGGCTGCGCTCGGCAAGGTCGTCGACCCGGACCTCGGCAAGGACGTGGTCTCGCTCGGCTGGGTCAAGGACCTGAGGATAGAGGACGGAACCGTTAGCTTCACCCTGACCCTCACGACCCCCGCCTGCCCGCTGCAGAACGAGATCCTCGCCCAGGCTAAGAGGGCCGTCAGCTCGCTCCCCGGCGTATCCAAGGTGGACGTCAACGTGTCCTATAACGTCGCCAGGACTACGCCCGCGGACAACCCCGCGACCTACAAGATAAAGAACATCATAGCCGTCGGGAGCGGCAAAGGGGGAGTCGGCAAGTCGACGGTCGCGGTGAACCTGGCCGTCGCGCTCGCGGCGATGGGGGCTAAGGTCGGGGTCCTGGACGCCGACATCTACGGGGCCAGCGTCCCCCTGATGATAGGCGCGACGACGCCGCCCGAGGTGGTGGGGGAGAACCTGCTGAAGCCCTCCGAGGTGGCCGGGATAAAGGTGATGTCCGTCGGCCTGCTGGTGCCGCCCGGCACCCCCGTCATATGGAGGGGCGCGCTGGTCACGAAGGCGATACAGGAGTTCCTGACGAACGTCGACTGGGGCGAGCTGGACTACATGATAGTGGATCTGCCCCCGGGGACCGGGGACGCCCCCCTCACGGTCGCGCAGAACCTGAAGCTCACGGGCGCAATAATAGTGACGACCCCGCAGAGGGCCTCGATCGAGGTGGCGCTGAAGGCCCTCACGATGTTCAAGAAGCTCGACGTGCCCATAATAGGGATAATAGAGAACATGAGCTACCTGATCTGCCCGTACTGCGGGAAGGAAATAGACATATTCGGCAAGGGGAGCGTGGAGACGATCGCCCGCCACCTGAAGGTCCCGTTCCTCGGGTCGATACCCATAGATCCTAGGCTCCGCGAGGCCGAGGACAGCGGGGAGCTGATAGTCGACTTCCAGGACTCCCCGGCGGCGAAGGCCCTGATGGACATAGCCAGGAGGGTGGCCTCCAAGGTCAGCATACTGGCTTACACGAGGTCCAGGGAGGAGAGCGGCGAGGGCGGGGGGATATCGGCCTTCCTCCCCATGCCGCCGAAGCGCTGACCGCCCCTCCGATCCATGCTCCCCGAATCCCCCGGGGAGGGAGGGCTCAGGATAGAGATAATAGGGATAGCCGGGCTCCCCGAGGTCAGGCCCGGCGACGACCTGGCCGGGCTAATAGTTGAGGCCGCCAGGAGGAGCGGCGCGGGGATCCTGGACGGCGACATCATAGTGGTGGCCCATAAGGTCGTGTCCAAGGCTGAGGGCAGGCTAGTACGCCTCTCGGAGGTCGTCCCGAGCGAGTTCGCCGCGAACCTCGCGCGGGTCGTCGGGAAGGACCCGGAGGAGGTCGAGGTGATACTGAGGGAGTCGCGCGCGATAGTCAGGTACAGGAGGGGCATATTGATAACGGAGAACAGGGCCGGCATAGTGTCGGCCAACTCCGGGGTGGACAGGAGCAACGTGGAGGAGGGGTACGCGCTGCTGCTCCCCGTCGACCCGGACGCATCCGCGAGGTCCCTCAGGGATCGCATCGCCGGGTTGACCGGGAAGAGGGTGGCGGTGGTCATATCGGACACGATGGGCCGCCCCATAAGGGAAGGCCAGGTGGACGTGGCGATAGGCGCCGCCGGCATAGCCCCCTTCAGGGATTACAGGGGGCTCAGGGACGTCTTCGGCAGGGAGCTGAGGGTGACGAGGATCGCGCAGATAGACGAGATAGCTTCCGCGGCGGAGCTCGTGATGGGGAAGCTGAGGATGGTGCCCGTCGCCATAGTCAGGGGGTATCCGTACGAGGAGTCGGACGAGGGAGCCTCCGCGCTCAACATGCCGGAGGACCGGGACATGTTCAGGTGAGGTCCTACGGGAGGGATCCCAGGGCCTCGACGACGAACGCCGCGAGCCTCCTCCTGGCCTCCGCGTCGACCATCATCGTGTCCGCCACCAGGGCCTCCACGCCCGCCTCCGACCTCACCCTCCCGGCCAGCTCGGCGTCGGCCGAGTCCAGGACCAGGGCGTCCACGAACCCGCGGTAGAGCTTCGCGACGCCCACCGGGGTTGCCTCGATGCCCAGGTCCGCCATCATCTGTGCCGCCGGCCCCTTGACCGCCCGTCCCCCCACTATCGGGGAGATGGCTATCCTGCGCCCCCTCCCGCGCATGGCCCTCGCCACCTCCTCCACGCAGAG
>CAYFJD010000082.1:0-4331 GCA_964343285.1 uncultured Nitrososphaerales archaeon | reverse complement strand
CATCTTTCCCGTCGTCGCCACGCGAACCGGGGGCGCCTACCGAGCGCTCCGCGGCGAGGGCAAGGCGCACGTGCCCCAGGATCTCGCCGACGGTGGCTGCCAGCGTATCGACGCACGAGATATCGCAGGAGACCGTCACGCGCAACTTCGTGGACTCCGCGCTCATCTGAAGCTCCATCCCCTCCGGCAGGTCCACGTTGTCGGGCGCGAGGGCCGTGAACACGGACTCGGCGACCTTGCGGTCCCCGACGTCCACGGAGAGGTCCACCGTCACCTTGGGCACGCGGACGGGTACCGTCCGGGCCTCGATAAACCCGACGCCCTCAGGTCATCAGCGAGAGGAAGCGCCGGTCCTCCTCGGCCGGCACCCAGACGCGCGCTAGCGCGCCGCTCCAGACGTAGTGCGCGCCCATGCCCTCGGCCTCGGCCAGCAACCCCTCGACAGCCGCCCTGCGCCTGGCGCTCACGAGGTAGCTGCCGCCGACCCCCGACCTTATCCTGATCGCCAGCACCTGGTCGCCCTCGGCCACCGGGAAGGTCGCCGACTTCAACAGGACCTCCGCCAACGCGGCGTTCGACGCCTCGAACTCGTCCACGATGGCCCTGGCCCTTCCGGACGCGGACCTCTTGGCCTGCGACGCCCACCGGGAGATGAGCTTGACCGCCTCGGGGAGCGCCCCCATCCCCGCGCGGACGACCCCGGGGTAGGCCGAGAGGGAGTCCGAGAGCGCCCGCTGGGGTCCCTCCTTCAGGAGGAGCATCTCCTCGAGGAGCGACAGGTCGCTGAGGTCCGAGAGGACGCCCGCCTCCGAGCGCAGGACTATCCTCCTAGAGAATATCCTGCTGACCAGGTCGCCGGGGAGCGCGCTGGACGCGTAGGACCTGAGCGCGGACGCGAGCTCGCGCCTTCCCTCCACCTCCGCGAGCGTCGGGCAACGCTCGGAGCAGACGCCGGCCCCCCTGAGGCCCTCGGATATTGTGGGCGCGTCGCCCAGCATGGACGCGAGGCTCGGGTATATCGTCAGGTAGATTGACGCGTCTATCGGGAGGGATAGACGCAGCGCGGACATGAGAGTTTCGGGGGATGAGTCGAGGAGATCCCCTCCCTTGGACGCCACGCCGGCCACGTCGCCGCACCGCCCGTCGGAAAGGTAGCACCTGGTGGCGTAGTAGCCGACTATCGACCTTATCAGCTGGAGCGGCGAGCCCCCGCCGAGGGCCTCGAACGCCGCCAGGGCCGCTGAGGCGGGACCGGCCAGGGCCTGCTCCTTCCTCTGCGGGTATTCGCCGGGCTCCACGATCAACATCTCCTTCACGCCGAGCGCGGCCGGCTCGCCCTTGACGAGCAGGCCTATCGCGAGGATGAGGTCCTCGTCGAACACCTCGTTCCTCACCTTCGAGAGGTCCAGCACCACGTTATAGGGGCGGGCGACGACCTTCACGCCGAGCCTGCGGGAGGCGGCGAACGCTATGGACGCGGCCGACACGCTGTCGAGGTCCGAGTTGTAGAGGATCCTGAGCGTCCCTCCCCTCGACCCGAGGCGGCGAAGCCTATCTAAGACGTCCTCGACGCCCGTATTCAATCGCCCTAGGATAGCTGGGCGACGACCGCCTTATATTGCCAATCGCTGGGCAGGATCCCCTTCCTCTTGTAGTATTTGGCCAGCCTGTGTATCTTGGCCTCCACGAGCTCGAGGGCGTGCTTGCTCTTCCTATCCGAGTGGAAGGTGTTCAGGTGCTCCATGATCCTGCGCGCCTTGCGCAGCAGGTTGTTCAGGTCCTCCGGAAGGGGCGGCGCCACGTTGTTCTCCCGGAGGACGTCGAGCACGGATTTCCCTATCAGCTTCTTCACGCTGGGTATCCCGTACTCGTCCCTCAGCCTCTCACCTATGAGGCTGGGGGGGAGCCCCTCGTGCGCCATCTTGACTATCAGGTCCTCGATCTCCTTCTGCGACATCGTTATCCACGAGGCCGACTTGAGGGCGGGCGGCCTGGTCGAGTGGGACTTCCCCCTCTTATGGGAGTGGGTTCTGGCCAACCCTGGCCAAAACCCCCCGACTTCTTATAAGGTTTGTGCGCAGTGCCCCGGACAGTACATCTCAAGCCACCGCAGGAGCTTCGAGATGGCGGCCCCCCTGTGCGACGCCCACGATTTCTTCTCCAGGCCCATCTCGGCGAACGTGCTGGAGTAACCGGCCGGTATAAATATGGGATCGAAGCCGAAGCCGCCGCGGCCGGCCGGCTCCTCAGCTATCACGCCGTACACGCGGCCCGTGAAGACCCTCACGCGGCCCAGCGCGTCCGTGTAAGCCATCGCGGACTCGAAGTAGGCCGAGCGGTCCTCCACGCCCTCCATCAACTTCAGGAGCCCCTCCACGCCCAGGGTCGAGTAGGCGTAGGACGAGTAGGGGCCCGGGAACCCCCTGAGCGCGCGGACGAAGAGCCCGCTGTCCTCCACTATGGATCCCGGAACTCCAGCCGCCACGGCCGCGCGGAGCGCGATCTCCTCCAGGGAGTCCGATTGGACCTCCAGCTTCCTGGCGCCCCCGCACGGCGTTATGGTCCAGCCCATGGATCTGGCCACGGTGGACATCTCGAGCAGCTTATGGGGGTTGCCGCTCAGGAGGCACAGCCTCCTCCACTCGGCGGCGGGGCCCCCGCTCATGGCCCCCTGTACCTCCCCGAGGACTCCAGCCTCCTCAACCACCTGAGGACCTCCCCGCTGCCCCCGAACGCCGAGGAGTACCCGGAGAGGAGCGAGCGCAGGGCCTCATCCGCCACGTCGCTGTGGTAGCTCTCCAGCGCCTCCTTCACGACGTGCAGGTCGGACGCCATGTCCTTGGGCGCGCGGGACCTGAACGAGAGGCCGAAGTCTATCATATATAATATATTATTGGAGAGGATGAAGTTGGAGGTCGTCGGATCCCCGTGCACTATGCCCCTCGAGTGGAGCCTGCCCAGGTACTCGCCGACCACCCTCAGCAGATCCGCGCGGCCGCCGACCTCCAGCAACTCCTTCAACCTCACCCCCTCGACCATCTCCATTATTATCTCGGCGTTCACGGGATCCACGAAGTAGACCAAAGGCGTCGGGACGCCGCACAGCTTCGCCTCGTGGAGGACCTCGGCCTCCCTAACGGTGCGGCGGTAGCGGACGCGCGCGTCCAGCGCGGGGTTCAGGTACTCCCTGGGGGTGCGCCTCTTGATTATCACGTGGAAGCCCGCCCAGTACGCCTCCACTATGTCCGCCTCCGCGCCCTTGGCCACGACCCTGAGCTCCCTGACGCCGATCGGTCTATCCAAGGCAACGTCACCTCGTCGAGCCTCCACCTCTGCACCACCTTGGCCGAACTAGGTTCCACGGATAGCCCGTGGGTGTAGTGCAGGAGGCCCGCCCACGCTATCTGGGCGCCGCAGTCCCCGGAGTATTGAGGGGGGACGACCTCCAGGCGGGCGCCCTGCCGGCGCGCCACCGATTCCAGCATCGTCCGCAACCTGTAGTTCGCGGCGACTCCCCCGACCACCATGAGCTCCCCGCCGCCCGAGAAGGCGAGGGCCCTCTCCGCGACCTCGCAGAGCATCGCGAAGGCCGTCTCCTGGACGCTGAAGGCCACGTCCTCCTTCCGGGCGCCGGAGGATAGGTACCTCTTTGCGGCCGTCAACACGCCGGAGAAGGACAGGTCGTTGCCCCTTATCACGTAGGGGAGCTCGAGGAGCTTTGATCCGCCGCGCGCCAACTCCTCTATCTCGGGGCCGGACGGGCTGGGCAGGCCCATGCACCTTCCAAGGTGGTCGAGGAGCTGCCCGACCGTTATATCCAGCGTCTCCCCGAAGACGCGCCAGCGGGAACGGCGCGGCAGAAGGATCATGGTGTGGCCCCCGGAGACCAGGAGGGAGACCGGGCGGCGAGCGCCCGTGAGCAGCCTTCCCAGCTCCAGGTGGCCTATCGCGTGGTGGACGGGGACGAGGGGTTTGGAGTAGTAGGCGGCGAGCGCCCTGGCGACCACGGCGCCGACGCGGAGGGCTGGGCCCAGCCCGGGCCCCGCGGAGTACGCTATGCAGTCCACGTCCTCCACGCCGATCGACGCCAGGCGGAGCGCCGAGGCGACCACCTCGGGCGCCTTGTCCGCATGGTGCCTCGATGCCTCACGGGGATGTATTCCGAAGCCGGGGGGAGGCCGATAGGTGGACTTGACGTCGGACAATATCCTCCCGTCCCCCGCCACCACGGACGCGCCGAACGTATGGGCCGTGCTCTCTATGCCCAGGCACTTTATAGACGTCCCCCGGCCCAACCCCCGATCCTCGGCGCGGCGGGGCGTGTATATATC
>CAYFJD010000081.1:0-4386 GCA_964343285.1 uncultured Nitrososphaerales archaeon | reverse complement strand
AACGGAAGGGACGTCCCCGGGCGCCCGGGGAGGAGGACGGCGCTAGCGCGGGCGTTCGTAGAAGCTCCTGCCGGAGGAGCGCATTTCCAGCAGGAGCGGATCGGGCTCGTACTCGCTAGACCCCAGCATCCCCCTGAGGCGCTCCAGCGCGTCCACGATGACGCCCACCCCGTAGGAATCGGCGTACTCGAATATGCCCTTCGGGTAGTTGAGGCCGAGCCTGACCGCCTTATCTATATCGTCCCTGCTGGCGACGCCGCTCCTGAGCAAGTAGGCGGCCTCGTTCACCGCGGGGGCGAGCAGCAGCGCGGGGTCCACCCTCTTGGAGAGGGAGCTGTCGAGCTCCGGCTTCCTGAACTTGGAACCCGGGTGTTCGTAGAAGCCCCCGCCGGACTTCACGCCGAGCCTGCCGGAGGAGCGCAGGCCGGAGTACAGCCCGCACGGCGACATCCGGAAGCCCCGCGCGATCATCGCCTTTATTATATCGTCCAGCACGTCGATCCCTATGTAGTCCGAGAGCTCGAACGCGCCCATGGGCATGCCGAGCGCGTAGCGGGCCGCGGCGTCCACCTCCTCCATCTTGTAGAGGTTCCTCTCCACCATGGCGCACGCCGTGTTGAGGAACCTGACCATTATGCGGTTCGCTATGAACCCCGGCACGTCCGCGTTGACGAGCACCGGCTGCTTCCCCAGCGCCGTCGCTAGGTCGTAGGTCGTCCTCACGGCCTCGTCGCTCGTGTACTTGCCCCTCACCACCTCGACGAGCTGCATTATCACGGGCGGGTTGAAGAAATGCATCCCGACCACCCTGCCCCTCCTGGGCTCGGGGAGGGCCTCCGAGATCTCCGTTATCGGTAGGCTGCTCGTGTTCGTCGCCAGGACGACGCCGGGGCGGGCGGCCCCGTCCAGCCTGGAGAATATCTCGCGCTTCACCTCCATCTTCTCGGGCGCGGCCTCTATCACGAAGTCCGCCCAGGAGGCCCCTGACTCGAGGTCCAGGGTCGTCGATATCCTCTGGAGGACCTCCTGAGCGCTCTTTATCGTCCCCTTCTCCGCCAGCCTGTCGAGGCTCCACTTGATCCTGGAGAGGGCGGCGTCCAGGAACTCCTGCTTTATGTCGTAGAGCATCACGTCGAAGCCCTTCAGGGCGGCGACCTCGGCTATCCCGTGCCCCATGGTGCCGGCGCCTACAACGAATATCCTCCTGACGCTCGACAACCCGCGACACCTCCATAGAACGCCGCCCTCCCGGGGATGCCCCTTTATATAACGTTAGGGTTAGGGTTTTGCGGGAGCGCGTTCGATTCGCGGATCCATCGCCCTCGGCATGTCAAGCCGAGCGACTCCCACGAAGCGGCCCGGCCGGCATGGACGCGTGGGTAAGGGCCTGGAGCCGGACCGTCGCTCGTGCGTCTGCCGACGCGGCGCTCTGGGCGCGGCGACCCGTTACGCCCGCCGATCTCCGCGCTCCGCCGTTCACGGGCCTGGACGATGGCCCGGAGGCCCGCGGGCTTCATCGGGGGGACCGCCGGCGTCTCCGATCCGCTGTCCGCAGCAGGATCTGAGGAACTTGTAGATAGCGGAGAGGTCCTCCCTCGCGCATCCCGCGGCCTCAGCGCCACCGAACAGCTGTTCCGCGAGGGCGGCCATCGGAACGAACGCCCCCAGGTCCTGAGCGGCCCTGACGATGTACTTGAGGTCCTTGTGCATGAGGTCGAGCGGGAACTGCGCGGAGAACTCGTTCCTCAGCATGCGTTCCAGCTTGGAGTCGAAGTAGGGATTCCGATACGGGCTTGCCGCTATTATTTCGGCCAGCTTCCGCGCGCCGAGGCCTGAGCGCTCGGCGAACTCCAGCGCCTCCGCCAGCGCCTCCGTCATCCCGGCGAGTATCAGGTTGGCCGCCAGCTTGGCGTACGCGCCGGAGGGCACCGGGCCCACGTAGATGATCCTGCCCATCCTGGAGAGCAGATGCTCGAGCCTGGACACCTCGAGCTCGTCGCCCGAGGCCAGCACCAGGAGTTTACCGTCCTCCGCGGCGGGGGTGCTCCCCACGACCGGCGCGTCGATGAACCTGCCGCCGGCGGACTCTATCTCGCGGGAGAGCGAGAGCGCGTCCGATGGGAATATCGTGGCGAGGTTCACTATGGTCTTGCCGCGCTTGGGCAGGGACGAGACGACGGATATCGTGGCGGGCGAGTCCCTGACCATCGTGAAGATGGCGTCGACTGACTCGAAGTCGCGAAGATCCGATGCGACCCTCGAGCCAGGTACCTTGGATGACACGTCGCGCGCCCTTGAGACGGTCCTGTCCCAGAGCAACAGCTCTATCCCGGGCCCGGAGAGCCTCGCGGCTATCCGGCTGCCCATAAGTCCCAGCCCCGCGAATCCTATCCTCATCGCGATGGACGGCGTCCCCCCGCTAAATACGCGTGACGCGGGCCAGGACCACGATCAGGATCAGCACCGATATGAAGAGAGCGGAGCTGATGGCCATGCGGCGGCCAAATAACACCAGGGATTTCGCGTCTACCGGGATCCCGCCGTACCTGCAGGACGTGTAGATGGGCTCGACGAATGCCAGCGCCGCGGGCGGCAGCATCACGGATGATGCCAGCAGGCCGGCGAGCAGGGATGCCAGCGGCAGGAGCCTGGGCACGCCCCTGCCCGGGATGCGGCTCTCGACCAGCAGCGCTCCAGATGCGCCGAACGCAGACCAGGCAATCGACGCGGGAATGGCGAGGCGAAGGGGATCGCCCAGGATCCCGGAGAAGGCGAGCGAGAGGAGCGACAGCGAGGTCGCGCCGAGCACGAGTCCCGCGGGCGACCTGCCCAACCCCCTGAGCGAGATGGCCATATAAATCGAGAAGGTAGCGGCGGGCGGGGCGTACCACGGGAGCAGGCGAGGCCCCCTGATCAACAGGGATGCTGCGTAGGGTGCCAGCGCGATGCCCAGGGCGAGCGGATCCGGACGAGGCCTCCTGGAGGACATGGACTGGTAGAGCCTTCCGTAGGAGGCCAGCAACGCCCCGGCCGACGCCGCGGCCAGCGCCGCCCCGACGCCGCCCAGCGAGCCCTGGGACGCGAGGGCCACCGCGAGCGATCCCATCACGAGCATCGCCGCGCTCGGCGTAGGGGGGATCCAGCGCACGGACGCGGTGCATGGACGGCGGATTTCTGCGTTTTCCGAGATCCCGGTAGAACTTTTTAAGGTCGAAGGAGGCCGAGCGCACGTGGATGGAAAGCTGAGGGCATGGCTGCTCTCGTTCAGCCCGGTGACGCTCACGAGCGCGTTCTCGTCGGTCACGCTGGGGACCGCGCTCGCGTGGTACGACGCGGGGAGGTTTAACCCGATCCTCTACCTGGTAACGCTCGGCGGACTCCTCGCCGCCCAGGCCGGGGTCAACCTGATACACGACTACCACGACTACAGGACGGGCGTGGATCAACTGTACAGGTCGTCCGGGTTCTCCCACAGGCTCCACCCCATACTCGACCTGGGGCTCAGCCCCTCCAGCGTCGTGGCCGCGGGGTACGCGCTCCTAGCGGCGGCGCTGGGGGCCGCCGCCTACTTGGCGCTCGCGGTCGGGATCCCGATACTGGTGCTGGGGGCGATAGGCCTCTTCCTAGGGGCCGCGTACAGCGTGCCCCCGCTCAAGCTCCACTACCGCGGCCTGGGCGAGCTCGTCGCGGCGCTGGCCATGGGGCCGCTGGTGGTTTGGGGGTCCTACGCCGTGCAGGTGGGGTCGCTATCGCGCGTCTACCCGCTGCTCGTGGGGGCGCCGAACGGCGCCTTCGTCTTCCTGATCCTGATGGGATCGGGGGCGCTCGAGGTGGAGGCGAGCCGCGCGGTGGGCAAGAAGACCGTGGTCCTGCTGCTGGGCGCGCGCCGCACCAAGTACGCGGCGCTGGCGGCCGTCGCCGTCATGTACGCATCGCTGGCGGCCTTGGCCCTGCTTGGGTACCTGCCCCCGATATCCCTCGCGTCGCTCGCGCTGCTCCCGTGGACGCTGAGGCTCGTGGACCCCCTGCTGAGCGGGAGCGAGGAGGAGGTCAGGAGGAGGTGGAGGGAGCTGAGGAGGCTCTGGGCGGGCCCCTTCAGCGTCAGGCTCGTCCTGCTGGCGGTGCTCCTCGCTTCCATGGTGGCCGCGCGCGCCGTCGGCTTGCCGTAGGACGGAAGATCTTGGGCAACGCGAGGGCTACGAGGAGCCCGTAGACCGGGGGGCCCATCAGGATGGCCATCGAGGACGCGAACCCGAAGCGGTAGCCCAGCCCCAACACGAGCACGGTGGCCCAGATGTGGAAGGTGGAGCCTATCAGGGAGAACTCCCAAGTGCCCTTGGCGACGAGCCCCTCCGGGTACAGGTACCTGGGGATGGAGTATATGAA
>CAYFJD010000080.1:0-4459 GCA_964343285.1 uncultured Nitrososphaerales archaeon | reverse complement strand
GGCCCAGGG
Source organism: uncultured Nitrososphaerales archaeon (assembly GCA_964343285.1). Lineage (GTDB taxonomy): Archaea > Thermoproteota > Nitrososphaeria > Conexivisphaerales > Conexivisphaeraceae > Conexivisphaera. The sequence goes on along the minus strand of CAYFJD010000080.1, from coordinate 4,450 downwards.
AGGGTGTCGGCGCGTTCGAGTTCATGTGGGGCCCGAGGCCCAAGTCCGCCACGCCTTCCCTGATCTCCGGGATCGCGGAGGAGATGACGTCGATAAAGGAGCGCGGCGGCAAGATAGCCGTCGTGGCGGGGTCGGCGGTCGCGAGGAGCGGGGCGGCCGACATCCTGGCGTCGTTGGTCCGCAAGGGCTACGTCGACTACGTGATATCCGACGGGGCCCTGATCACCTGCGACGTGGAGCTGAGGCTCTTCGGGACGTGCGACGGATCGGCCGCGGCGGAGGGGTCCAGCAAGGGCTATGGGAACCGCGTGAGGGCCGCGGTTGAGATAAGGAGGGCCGGCGGTATCGAGGGGCTCGTCAGGGACGGGGTCCTGCGCGCCGGGTTGGCGTACGAGCTGGCGACGCACAAGGTGGGATTGGTGCAGTTGACCGGTCCGAGCGACGAGCCCGTGCCGGGCTCATATACCGATGCCATGGAGGCGCAGGAGAAGATCTTGAGCGTGTTAGATGACGTTGACCTGGTGTTGGCGCTGGCCGGCGGACACGTCGCGTCAGAGGTGCTGAAGCTCGCGAGGTCCAACGTGAAGCTGGTGGTGGTCGACGTCAGCCCGGAGGCCGCGCTCAAGGTCATGGGCAGGGAGATAGCGCAGTCGGTCAGCGTGATGTCGGACGTGTCGAGCTTCCTGGGGGCGTTGGACCGCTCCTTAGAGCCAATTTATAACAAATAATTATTCATTATTCTCTAACAAGTCCGTAGGGCACCAGGATGCGCGTGTAGGCAGCGGCCAGGACACCCCTGGCGTTGCCGTAGCTAACCTTCCTGTAGGCCTCGGGGAACGTCAACCACTCGTACGCGCTGTGCTCCTCGGAGATAACGACCCTGTTGCAGCCCGTCAGGCACTCCATGAGGTAGAACGCGACCTCCTTCGTGGAGATCGCGCCGCTCTCCTGCTTAAACTTATAGCGAATACGATACTTAAAATTAGGTATTATCCTTAGGTTCCTCAGGCCCGTCTCCTCCGCGACCTCCCTCAGGGCGGCCGCCTCCTCCGACTCGCCATCGTTGAGGTGGCCCTTCGGGAACCCCCAGTAGCCGTGCAGGTTGCGGAGCACCAGGAACTCCGGTGAGCGGCCGCGCCACCTGAAGACGACGCCGCCGGCGGATTTCTCCATGGGGATCTCTTTACCTCAATCTATTTTAAACGTTGATGTAAGGTCATCGCCCAGACGAGGACCCGTTCAACGGAGGAACCGTTCAGGGGACCCCGATCGTGTTGCCCACCCCGACGACTATGACCGTGTCCCCGGGCTGCGTGTTCTCCCTGATGGCCCTCCTGACGGCCTCGGCGGCGGCGGGCACCGCAGCCCTCACGGCCTCAGGCATCTCCGATATCGCCTCCCTCTCAGACATCTTGACGACGACCGCGTAAGTGGGTACGCCGACCTTGGAGGCCGCGCTCTCTATGAAGAAGCGATCGGTCCCCGGGCCCCCCATGGCCACGCCCACGCCCTCCGCCAGGGAGCCGGTCTCCTCCCCCTCGAGCTTCAGGGCGGCGTCCACGGAGATTATCAACCTTGTGTTTCTATATATTTCGAGCAACTTCTTCACGGCTTCCCCGGGCCTCCCAACGGTCCCCCCGGGGCCTTCGGCCTTCACCACGATCACCCTGCGCCCGTCCAGCTCGGTCTCGTAGAAGACCGTGTCCTCCGCTATCCTCCTGGGCTTGGCGTCCCCGACGAGCGAGCGCGCGACCATGGGCCCCAGGGAATCGCCTATCGGCACCCCCCTCACGAACGCGTCGACGCCGGAGCTCAGCGCTTCCGCCTCCTCCATGAAGAAGGGCAGGTACACCTGTAGGTAGCTCAGCGATATCAGGTCGTGATCCCTCTTCGCCGACGTATAATAATGCTCCAATATTTTCCTGAGGCGCTCGAGCTCCGTGGCGAGCTCCAACAGGTTCGCCAGGTTCTTCCTCGACGCGCGATCGGCCCCCGGCGCCAGCTTCTCAACCGCGTCCTCCAGGGATTTATCCCAGATCCTGAGCACGTGATCCAGCTTCGGCACCAAGCCGTGCGGGTCCAGCGAGACGGGCTGTATCACCAAGGAGTTCAGGACCGCGTCGACCCTCGACGAGAGCTCGTGCTCGTTGGAGCTGTTGTACTTGAGGAGTTCGCCCATGAGCCTCCTCCTGGCGTCCGCGCTCAACCTCTCGGCGCGTTTTATGTACTTGTTGAGCTGCCAGAGCATGGAGTCCAGCTGTATCCTCATGCCGTAAAGGACGAATGCCACGACTATCGCCAGTCCCGCGATCGTCATTATCATCACGATCGGGTTGCTCACCGCGGTCTCGCCCGGAACGCTCGTGCCGATCCCCTTTACCTCGCCGCGGCCTTCAGACTTAAAAATTGCGCGCTAGAGCGCGGGCACCTCCTTTATCCTCTCGACGACCCTGATCGACGTGCGGTCCGGCAGGTCGACCAACTCGTATCCCCTCGCGCGGAGCTCCTCCCTTATCGCGTCAGCCTCCCCGAACCTCCCCTCGGAGCGGAGGGCCCTCCTGCGCTCCACCAGCTTCAACACGTCCTCGGGTATCGGGCCCCGCGGCAATCTGTATCCCATGGCGTCGAACATCGCCCAGAAATACTCCCCGACCTCCCTGCCGGAGTTGCCGAGCCTGCGCTCGGCCGAGAGCCTACCTATGAAGCGGGAGAACTTGACCAGGACCGATATCGCCCTCGGCGTGTCGAGGTCGGAGCTGATCGCATCGTCGAACTCCCTCAGGTACTCCTCGGCCTCGCCCGGCCCGGAGTCCCCGGACGGCGGATCATCCAGCAGGTCGTAGGCGGCGGATTCGATTATCCTCCAGTTCTCGTGGGACTTGAGGAGGCCGTCCGCGGAGAACTCCATGGAGTTGCGATAGTGGGACGATAGCAGGTACGTCCTCAGGGTGTTGGGCCCCCACATGTCGACCGCGTCCCTTATCCTGATGACGTTTCCTAGGGACTTGGCCATCTTGCTGGACCTTATGTTCAGCATGCCCACGTGGACCCACGCCCTGGCCAGCGGCTTGCCGGTGTACGACTCGCTCTGGGCTATCTCGTTCTCGTGGTGCGGGAACACGAGGTCCGAGCCTCCCCCGTGTATGTCTATCGTCTCGCCGAGGTGCTCGTATATCATGGAGGAGCACTCGATGTGCCATCCGGGCCTCCCCTTCCCCCAGGGGGAATCCCAGAGGGGGCCGCCCTCGTAGATCTTCCAGAGGGCGAAGTCCGCGGGGTCCCTCTTGTTCGGATCGGGCTCAACCCTCGCGCCGGCGAGCAGCTGGTCCACGCGCTTCTTGGACAGCTTCCCGTAATCCGGGAACGTCCTCACGCTGAAGTAGACGCCGCTCGGCACCACGTACGCGTGTCCCCTCTCTATCAATCCCTCTATCAGCTTCTGCATGGTGGCTATGTGCTGGGTCGCCCTCGGCATCAGCGTGGGCCTCCGTATGTTCAGCAGGTCCATGTCGCGCAGCGCCTCCCCGATGAACCTCTCGGCGAGCTCCAGGGGCTCCACCCCGACCCTCGAGGCCCTCTCTATTATTTTGTCGTCGATGTCCGTGAAATTTTGCACGTACTTCACGGTAAATCCCTTGGACAGGGCCATCCTGTGCAGCACGTCGAAGACCAGCAACGTCCTGGCGTGGCCTATGTGCGCGTAATCGTAGACGGTGAGCCCGCACACGTACATCTTGAGCTCGCGGGGGGCCGTGAACTCCACGGGGCCCCCCGTTAGGGTATCGCTCACGAAGAACGACGGCCCGAACAGGCGCACGCCTACGACCAGGAGCCGGTCCTTAAAAATTCGTCCAGGGCGGCGGCCGCCTCGTTCCCGCTCTTCAGGGCCAGCCCGTAAAGGCTGGCGCCGTGCCTCACGTCGCCGGCCGCGAAGACCTTCCTGAGGGTGGTCCTGAACTTCTGGTCGGTCTTTATGGTGCCGTCGCGGTTGAGCTCTATGCCGAGGCAGCCCGGCTCGAACGGCGGGGACGGTAGCTCCCCGGCCGCCACGAGCACCGCGTCGACCTCGACCTCGAACTCGCTGCCCGGCACCGGGACCGGATGGGGACGGCTGTCCCCGGGCACGCTCTCCAACTTCATCCTCTGCAGGACGGCTGAGCGCAGGCGTCCGTTGGGGCCCGGCAGGAACTTCGTGGGCGCCGTGAGCTCCAGCGGCTCCACCCCGTATTTGTCCACCAGCCTGTTGAACTCGCGAGGGCTCATGGGGGCCTCGTTCCTGGTCCTCCTATAAGATAGGTAGACCTTCCGTATATTGAAGCGGTCCTTGAGGTACCTTAGCGGGACCTCCGCCGCGTCGACCGCCGTCAAACCGCCCCCGACCACCATTATCTTCTCGCCGAGCGGCGGGACCTCGTCCATGCTCTTGTATCCGAGCTGGGCCTGGTAGAAC
>CAYFJD010000079.1:0-4504 GCA_964343285.1 uncultured Nitrososphaerales archaeon | reverse complement strand
CCATGTTATATAACGCGACAATACTTATTTATAAGATTTTCTGCCAGTTCGGGGGCGCACTACATAAATAGAATAAATTTAACTTGGGGCCGCCCGGCGCTTTTTTTATCAGATATATTTATAACTAACCTATCATCAACCCAAAAACGATGTCCAGCACCAACGTGAGCGCGGTCAGGTTCTCCGAGTGCGGCCTCGCCGAGAAGGGGAAGGAGGAGGAGTACCTCAAGAAGCTGCTGGAGGACGTCGCGAGCGTCGTGGACCAGGACAAGATAGCCACGATATCGAAGGTCATGAGGGCGCTGGCGGATCCGACGAGGATAAGGATCGTGGCGATGGCGAAGGCCAGGAGGAAGCTCTACGAGTGCGAGATAGTCGGCGCGTTCGGCCTGGCCCAGCCGACCGCGTCGTACCACCTGAGGCTGCTCTCGGACGCCAACGTCCTAACCAAGAGGCGCGAGGGCAAGATGATCGCGTACATCCCCGGCGAGGGGATCGGCTGGACGATAGCCGAGAAGGTCCTGGAGGCCGCCAAGCAACAATAAATCAATTAGCTTTTATTTTTTTATATATCGAAGTAGAGGTGGAACTCGTAGGGGTGCGGCCTGCTCTCGACCGCCAGCGACTCGCGCTCGCCGTTCTCGATTATCACGTCGATGAGCGAGGGGGCGAAGACGGGCTTCAGGTACTCGTTGTCGCTCCTCAGGGCCTCGAGGGACTCGCGCAGGGACCCGGGGAGGCTCCCTATGCCCAGCTGCCTCCTCTTCTGCGGGCTCATGTGGTAGACGTTCTCGTCCACCGGGTCGCCCGGGTCCAGCTTCTTCCTTATCCCGTCGATGCCGGCCATGAGGATCGCCGAGAACGCCAGGTAGGGGTTGGAGGAGGGGTCCGGGACCCTGAACTCGACCCTCTTGGAGGCCGAGTGGGCGGGGCCCCTGTAGTAGGAGGGCACCCTCACCGCGGCGGACCTGTTGGACTTGCCCCACGTCAGGTACACGGGGGCCTCGTAGCCGGGCACCAGCCTCTTGTAGCTGTTGGTCGTGGGCGCCACGATGGCCGCCAGGCTGGGGGCGTGCTCCAGCAGGCCCCCTATGAAGTACCTGCCCACCTGGCTTATCTCCGCGTACGGGTCGTTCTCGTCGTAGAAGGCGTTGTACGCGCTCTCCGGGCTGGGCCCCTCCCCCCACAGGCTCACGTGGACGTGCATGCCCGACGCGTTGTCGCCGTAGAGCGGCTTCGGCATGAACGTCGCTATCTTCCCGTGCTTGGCCGCCACGTTCTTCGCCACGTACTTCAGGGTCATCACGTTGTCCGCCATCCTGGTCAGCGTGTCGTAGACCATGTCGACCTCGCACTGGCCGCCGGTGGCCACCTCGTGATGGTGGGCCTCGACGTCGACGTTGAACGCCTCCTGGAGCGTGAGGGCTATCTCGTCCCTGACCCTGGCGAGGGTGTCCTGGGGCTCCGCCGGGTAGTAGCCCTCCTTGTACCTTATCTTGTACCCTTGGCCGTCGCGCCTCCAGCTCCCCTCGGACGAATCTATCCTGTAGCCGGCCTCCCACTCGCTGGACCACCAGTTCACGTTGTCGAATATGAAGAACTCCATCTCGGGGCCCCAGAAGGACCACGAGTAGCCCAGGGACTCCCTCAGGTACTCCTCGGCCCTCTGGGCCACGTACCTCGGGTCCCTCTCCAGCCTGTCCGAGCCGCCGACGTAGATGTCGGCTATAATGCGCGCGGCGGATTCCCTCCACGGCACGACCGCGAACGTGGAGGGATCGGGCATCGCCACCGCGTCCGACTCGGAGATGTCGAGGAACCCGCGGATGGAGGACCCGTCCACCTTGCTGAGCCCGCTGCTCAGGCCGCCGTCCAGCACCGCGCGCGAGGGGACCGTGAAGTGCTGCAGGCGGCCCGGCACGTCCGTGAACTGCACGTCCACGAGCTTTATGCCGCGGGACCTTATCGCCTCCGCGACGTCGGAGGCCGTCGGGAGGCGGCGCGACAGGCGCTTCGGCTTCTCCAGCGCTATCATGCCCCGTGGGGGACAAGTAATGCTTTATTTAAAGATTATCACCATCTAGTTGAACGTTTGTCCAAAAGGGAACCCCTCGGCCGGCCCTACACCAGGACGAAGTCCTCCTTGACGGCGTTCAGCACGACGTGGGTGTTCGTGCGCTCCACGTGCTCCATCGCCATCAGGCGCTTCGTGAAGCCGCTCAGGTCCGCCCTGCTCCTGAACCTGGCCAGGACGACCGCGTCGAAGTCGCCCGTCACGTCGTACACCGCCATGACGCCCGGCATCGAGGCTATCTCCCTCTCCACGTCTATCACGTTCCCCTTGGATATGTAGACGTCCACGACCACCGTTATGTCGTACCCGAGCTTCTCGTAGTCCAGGTCGACCGTGAAGCGCCTTATCACGCCGAGCTCCTTCATGCGCTCTATCCTGCCGGCGACCGTGCCGACCGACAGGCCGAGCCTGCGCGATATCTCCCTGGAGCTGCGCCTGGAGTTCGCGGCCAGCTCCCTGAGTATCCTCATATCCGTCTCGTCCAGGCTCATCCTCGCCGCGGATGGGCGCGCGCTCGTGATAGGCGTTTCGGCGGCGCGCCCGGGTCCTCGGCTATTCTTATTAGAGACGGGGGCCTACTCGCGCCGTGAAGTACGCCGAGCTCTACCGCGCGGAGGGCGACAGGGTCGTTTGCACGGCCTGCGCCCGCTACTGCAGGCTGAAGGAGGGGCAGGTGGGGCTGTGCGGCGTACGCCAGAACGTGGGCGGGAGGCTCGCGCTCCTGGTCTACGGCAGGGTGATAGCGAGCCACGTGGATCCGATAGAGAAGAAGCCCCTGACGCACTTCTGGCCGGGCTCGAGCGTACTCTCCATAGCCACGACGGGCTGCAACTGGCTGTGCAGGTACTGCCAGAACTTCGACATAAGCCAGAGGAGGAGGGTCGAGGGCGTGGAGGCGGCGCCGGAGGAGATAGTGGAGGCGGCGCTCAGGGTCGGGGCGGACGGCATTACCTACACGTACAACGAGCCCACGATATTCATGGAGTTCGCGCGCGACGTGGGGGTCATCGCCAGGTCCAAGGGCCTCTTCAACACGTTCGTGTCCAACGGCTACATGACGCCCGAGTCCGCGCGCGTGGCGGCCCAGTTCCTCGACGCCATAACCGTGGACTTCAAGGGCAATGGGAACCCGGAGTTCCTCAGGAGGTACGCCGGGGTCCCGGACCCGGAGCCCATCTACGAGACCCTCCTGGAGCTGAAGCGCGCGGGCGTCCACATAGAGGTGACGGACCTCGTGGTGCCCGGGGTGGGCGACAGGCTCGAGGACGCGAGGAGGCTAGCCCGCTGGATAGCGGATAACCTGGGGCCGGACACGCCGCTGCACTTCCTCAGGTTCCACCCGGACTACATGATGATGGACGTCCCGCCGACGCCGGTGGAGACGCTGGAGAGGCACAGGGACGCGGCGGTGAAGGAGGGGCTGCGCTACGTTTACGTGGGCAACGTGCCCGGGCACAGGTACGAGAACACCTACTGCCCGGGATGCGGGAGGCCGGTCATAAGGAGGTACGGCTTCGATATAGTCGAGTGGAACCTGGACGAGGAGAACAGGTGCAAGTTCTGCGGGTACAAGGTCCACATAGTGGGTAGGCGCGTGGAGAAGGGGGACAGGTTCTTCTACGTCCCCCTGCGCGGGGCGGGCGAGCGAGGCAACGGTTTTTAGACGGCCGATCCGAAGACGTGCGTCTTGAGCGAGGAGGAGCTCAGGAGGCTTGCCGACCTGAAGCTGAAGGTCGAGGAGAGGATAAAGGACCTGGAGGACGAGCTGGAGCTTATGAGGCAGGTGGCGCGGCTCATAGACGACGCGCTGAGGAGGGGGAGCTTCGCCAAGGCCTCCCAGGTGGCGCCGGGGGAGGAGGTGCCGAGGGCCGAGGAGGAGTTCACCGCCAGGGCCCTGCGCAGGACGAGGGACGGCCTGCTCCTGGCGAACGCCAAGATCTCCAAGGACCTGCTGGTCGTGGAGGTGAACCCCGAGCTGGGCCTCAGGAGCAACATCCCGCCCTTCCGCTCCTACTTCGTGAACAGGGTCCTCAACGAGTTCAGGGAGAAGGACGAGGAGGAGGGGAGGGGCCCGCTGAGCTACGATATAGAGGAGGACGACAGGCTGAGGAGGATCGTGATAAGGAACCCAGGGGACGAGGAGAGGGTGAACGAGCTGTTGAACATCCTGACGTGGACCCTCTCCAAGATGCTGGAAAAAATCGAGAAGCCCGGGTCGAGCCCGGGACAGGAGGGTTGATCGAAAAAATATCGTCGCTCAGTCGAACTTGGGCGGCGAGGTGCTCTCCTCGCCCTCCTCCTCCTTGCCGGTCTTCTTCTTCTCCTCCTCCTTGACCTTGCTCGCCGCTATCACGTCGTCTATCCTCAGTATCATCGAGGCGGCCTCGGTGGCGGCCTTGATCACCTGGAGCTTCACGCTGAGCGGCTCGT
>CAYFJD010000078.1:0-4540 GCA_964343285.1 uncultured Nitrososphaerales archaeon | reverse complement strand
GGGCCGCAGGAAGTACATATTCGTGACCGGCGGCGTGATGTCCGGCCTGGGCAAGGGCGTGATAACGGCGTCCATAGCCAGGCTGTTGCGCGACTCCGGGCTCAACGCGCTCCCGATGAAGATCGATCCCTACATAAACGTCGACGCGGGCACGATGAACCCCATAGTCCACGGGGAGGTTTACGTCACCAAGGACGGCGGCGAGTGCGACATGGACATCGGGACGTACGAGAGGTTCCTCGGCGTCGACCTGACGAGGGATCACAACTTGACGACGGGCCAGGTGTACTACAGCGTCATAGAGGCGGAGAGGCGCGGGGACTACCTGGGCGAATGCGTCCAGATAATCCCCCACGTGACCAACGAGATAAAGAGGAGGATAAGGGGACTCGCGGAGTCGAAGGGCCTCGACGTCCTGGTCGTGGAGTCCGGCGGGACCGTCGGCGACATAGAGGGCCTCCCCTACCTGGAGGCGTTCCGCCAGCTCAGGATAGAGGAGGGGCGGGAGAACGTGCTGTTCGTCCACGTGACCTGGGGGCCGGTGCTCCCCGTGGTGGGCGAGTTCAAGACGAAGCCCACGCAGCACAGCGTGCAGGAGCTCAGGAGGATAGGGATACAGCCGGACGTGATAATCGTCAGGAGCGAGTCGATGATGCCGGAGGAGTCCAGGAGGAAGATAGCGCTCTACACGAACGTGGCGCCCGAGGCCGTCTTCTCGAGCCCGGACCTGGACACCGTGTACGAGCTCCCGTTGGTCCTCGAATCGCAGGGGTTCCTGCGCGTGGTCGGGAAGTACCTGGAGCTCGGGGAGCTGAACCCCAAGCTGGACTGGTGGGGGGACCTGGTGAAGGGCTACAAGCGGAAGGAACCGGTGGTGCGCGTGGCGATGGTGGGCAAGTACTCAAAGCTCGCGGACAGCTACGTGAGCGTCAACCACGCGCTGATGCACGCGGGGGCGAGCGTGGGGGCCAGGGTCAAGATAGATTGGCTGGACTCCGAGGTCTACGAATCGGAGCCCGACAGGCTGCGGGAACTGGAGGGCTATGACGGCCTGGTCGTGCCGGGGGGCTTCGGCAGGCGCGGCAGCGAGGGCATGATAGCCGCGATCGAGTACGCGAGGAGGAGGTCCCTGCCCTTCCTCGGGATATGCTTCGGCTTCCAGCTGGCCTCCGTGGCCTTCGCCAGGCACGTCGCGGGCATGAAGGGCGCGAACTCCACGGAGCTCGATCCCGCCACCCCGTACCCCGTCGTGGACCTACTGCCGGAGCAGCGCGGCATGGATCGGCTGGGCGGGACTATGAGGCTCGGCGAGCACGAGATAGAGATAGTGCCGGGCACGGCCGCGCACAGGATATACGGGGTCAACGTAATAAGGAGGAGGCACAGGCACCGGTACGAGGTCAACCCGGAGTACGTGCCCAAGCTCCAGTCCGCGGGCCTCGTGTTCTCCGCGTTCAGCGACTCGGGGAGGCGCGCGGAGGTCCTGGAGCTGCCTGGGCACCCGTTCTTCATGGCGGCGCAGTACCACATGGAGTTCTCGAGCAGGCCCTGGGAGCCGGAGCCCCTTTTCCGCGCGTTCGTCTCCGCCGCTCTCGAGAGGTCGCGCCGGAGGTCCTCCGGCCTCTTGGCCGCCGTGGGGCAGGCCGCCGGAACCCCTTAAAGGGCGAGGGGTCCAGCCCGGGCGTGCGCGTGTGGCTGGACGCGCTGACGCCTAAGCAGCTGCTGTTCCTGGCCGCCATAGGCGAGGAGCTCCTCAGGGCCGGGCACGAGGTGCTTCTGACCACCAGGAGGTACGAGGAGCTGGACGCCCTGGAGGGCAGGCTGGGCCTGGAGACCGTTAAGGTGGGGTCGCACGGGGGCGATAGCCTGGAGGGGAAGCTCGAGGCCAGCCTGAACAGGGCGGTCGAGCTGTACAGGGTCGTGAGGGGCTTCGCGCCCGAGGTGGCGCTCACCACCGCCAGCCCGGAGGCGGCGAGGATATCCTACGGCCTCAAGGTGCCGCTGTTGGTCTTCAACGACTCCCCCCACTCGGTGGCGGTGGCCAAGCTCGTGGTGCCGTTCGCCAGGCGCCTGTATTCGCCCTGGCTGATCAGGAAGTCCGACTGGCTGGCGGCCGGCGTGATGCCAGAGGGCTTCTCGAAGTACCGCTCCATCGATCCCGTGGCCTGGCTCCTCAGGAGGCACATGTGGCCCCGCAAGGAGCCCTGGGAGGACGCCAGGGGGGCGGTGGTCATAAGGGCGGGCGAGTTCAAGGCGTACTATTACGGGGGCGGGGAGGCCGAGGCCTTCGAGCTGGCCAGGTCCCTGTCGAGGGACTACGAGGTTGTCGTGCTCAGCAGGTACTCCAAGGGGGAACACGGAAACGTGCGCGTGATAGGCCCGGGGTTCTTCGGCCCCAACGTCCTTGAGGGGGCCCTGGCGTTCGTCGGCTTCGGGGGCACCATGAGCCAGGAGGCCCTCCTCATGGGCGTGCCTACGGTGAGCGCCTATCCGGGCGGGTACCGCGTGGAGCTGGAGCTCGCCAGGAGGGGCCTCATCCTCAAGGCGGGGAACTTGGAGGAGGCGATCGACCTGGTGCACCGCGCGATCGAGGGCTCGCGCGAGCTGCGCGAGAGGGCGGCGGCCTTCGGCCGCGGGCTGATAGACCCGGCCAAGTTTGCCGTCGGCGAGCTCTCGCGCCTGGCCGGCCGATTCACAGTTTAAATCGGGGTCCAGCCCCTCAACGGATAGCCCGGTCGTCTAGCGGACAAGGATGCTGGCCTTTGGAGCCAGCGACGGGGGTTCGAATCCCCCCCGGGCTACTCCGCGCTTCCCAGCACGAACCTGACCAGCAGCGAAAGGTATTCCCTGGCGCGGCCGGGCGGCAGGCGCCCGAGCGCCTCAGCGGCCTCGTCGCACTCGATGCGCATGCGCCTCAGCAGATCCTCCTCCGTCAGCCTCGGGTCGGCTATGCCGGCGAGCTCCTTCCCGGGGCCCCTCCTCATGTCCTCCAGGTCGTCCGCTATCTGGTATCCCATCCCCAGGTGCCAGCCGAAGGAGGAGGCTGCGTCCGCTAGCTCAGGGTTGGCCGAGAGGAGCGCGCCGAGTTCCGCGGCCACCTCGAAGAGGGAAGCGGTCTTCAGCCCTATGACCTCGAAGTACTCCTCGCGGGTCGCCCTGCCCTTCTCCAGGAGCTCCAGCTCCCTTTCCTCCCCCTCCGCCATCATCATTGCCGCCCTCGAGACCGGCCCGAGCAGGCTCGCGCCCTCCTTGCCGTAGGACGACGTTATGTCCAATATGATGGAGAAGGCGAAGTCGGCGAGCACGAGCGAGCGGCCCACGCCGTACACCCTGTGGAAGGGCTCCTTGCCCCTCCTGGCCACCTCGTCGTCTATTATGTCGTCGTGCACGACCGAGATCGTGTGCAGGAGCTCCGGTATCATGGACGCGGGGTAGGGGCTGAGGTCCCTCGGCCCTATCGCCTCGTTTATCAGCACGGTCACGAGGGGCCTGAGCCTCTTGCCGCCGCCCATGGCGTACCTGAGCATCGGCGCGAGCGGGTTGTCGGAGTACCTCTCGATGAGCGCGGAGACCTCCGAATCGAGGCGCGCCAGCAGGTCGCCGAAGATCCGCGCGTAATCCTCGGTCCGCCGATCCACCCCGATCCACTCGCCGTACACGCGTTCGCCATGGTCCCCGCCCTTATAAAAAACGTGGGGAGGATCGGGCGGCCTGCGGGGACGGATTTTTTCGCAAACGACTTATAGAGCATGCGCTCAACTGCCCTCAGGGTTGCGCACCGCCTGCGAGGTCATGGTGAAGTTCGTGCTGCCGGCGTTCAGGTCCCTGGTCGCGAGGAGGCTCGCCGCCAACTACGGGCTCTCCCAGGTCGACATAGCCAAGTTGCTGGGGATAACGCAGCCCACCATAAGCTTCTACCTTTCGAGCAAGAGGGGCAGGTGGATGGAGCTGCTCGAGAACAACCCGAAGATAAGCGAGCTCGCGGACGCCTTCGCGGCGGCCCTGGTGCAGGGCGGGAAGAGCGAGGAGGAGCTGAACGCGATGATCTGCCAGCTCTGCATGACCTTCAGGGAGCTTCCGGAGTACAAGAACATAGGCTACGTGTTCGCCAGGAAGCGAGCCGCGTTATCGGTGGAATACGTTAGCTAGGGCATGGCCCTCGTCGATACGATTCGCGGATAGGGCGGCTCGGCGGAATCCCTCACCTGACGGTGCCGTGGGCTGGCCCCGTCGACTTAGCGCAATCGACGATCGAAATTCGGTCCCCCATGTGCAACGTACGGATCGAGGGGGACCCGCCGAGGCGGCGTTCGCCCCCTGGTCGGAGGGATCGAGCTAGGGAGGGTCCTTGAATGGGTGGTATCCCTGGGCTGGGGAGGCCGGAGCGGGACCTTAGTTGACGGGGCCGTGAGTCGCCGGGATAACTTTAATTCAGCGGGTTCGCCCCTCATGGACGCTCCGGTGGTGTAGCCCGGTCAAGCATGGCGGCCTTTCGAGCCGTTGATCGCGGGTTCAAATCCCGCCCGGAGCATCCAGCCGT
>CAYFJD010000077.1:0-4554 GCA_964343285.1 uncultured Nitrososphaerales archaeon | reverse complement strand
GTGGTCGTGAACCCATCGCGCGGATCGCCGATGGAGGAGGTCTCCATAGACTCGAAGGGGGAGTTCATCAGGGAGGCTATCGAGAGGGCCAGGGCCTCATTCGAGGCCTTCTCGGCGATGCCGCTGTCCGAGAGGGCCAAGGTCCTCCTGAGGGCCTCGGAGATCCTGGAGGCCAGGAAGGAGGAGGCCGCGAGGATCCTCTCGGGCGAGGGGGGCAAGCCGATAAGGGACGCGCGCGTGGAGGTCTTCCGCTCCATATCGCTCCTGAGGATCGCGGCGGAGGAGGCCAGGTTCGTGCTCGAGGGCAAGGTCCACAGGGTGGACGCCTACGAATATCCGCCGGGGAACGCGGGCAGGCTCGTGATGGAGATACGCGAGCCGGTGGGGGTGGTGGGCGCAATACTCCCGTACAACTTCCCGTTCAACAGCTTCGCCCACAAGGTGGCGCCCAACCTCGTCGCCGGCAACACGGTGGTGGTGAAGCCGGCCTCGGCCACGCCTCTCTCGGCGCTCTACTTCGGCTCCATCCTCTACGAGGCGGGCCTCCCGAAGGGGGTCCTGAGCGTCGTGCCCGGCCCCGCCTCCGTGGTCGGGGACGAGATGATAAGGAACCGGGACGTGGCCGGCATAACCTTCACCGGATCCACCTCGGTGGGGCTGGAGATAGCTTCGAGGGCGGCGAGGGAGGGCAAGAGGGTCATGATGGAGATGGGCGGCTCGGACCCCGCGATAGTGTTCGACGACGCCGACCTGGAGAGGGCCGTCGGCGTGCTCACGAGGGCGAGGTTCGAGCACGCGGGCCAGAACTGCAACGCGACCAAGAGGATATTGGTGCAGGAGGGGGTCTACGACAGGTTCTTGGAGCTCTTCTCCTCCGCCGTCTCGAGGCTCAGGGTCGGCGATGCGCTGGACGAATCCACGGACGTCGGCCCCCTCATATCCGGGTCCAGCGTGGAGGAGATGGAGAAGTTCGTGGAGGACGCGGTGGCCAAGGGGGGCAAGTTGGTCGTGGGCGGCAGAAGGCTCGAGGGTCCGGGGTTCTTCTTCCTGCCCACGGTCCTCGAGGGCGTCCCCGAGGACGCCAGGGTGATGAGGGAGGAGGTCTTCGGCCCCGTGGCGCCCGTGTATCGCTTCAGGACGGAGGAGGAGGCGGTGGAGGTGGCCAACTCGACGGAGTACGGCCTGCAGGCCTCGGTATTCACGCGCGACCTCGGGAGGGCCCTCAGGTTGGCGAGGAGGCTCGAGACGGGCGCCGTGATAATAAACGACACGACGAGGCTGAGGTGGGACGCGCTTCCCTTCGGCGGGGTCAAGAGGAGCGGCCTCGGCGCGAGGGAGGGCGTCAGGACCACGATAGAGGCCATGACGGAGCCCAAGCTGATATCGATCACGCTCTAGGCGCCCTTTTCCGCTCTATCTTTTAATCCGGGCCGTGGATAATTCGCGCCCTGAGGACGCGCGTGGGCCCGTGGCCCAGCCTGGAGAGGGCGCAGGCCTTCGGAGCCTGAGGCCGCCGGTTCAAACCCGGCCGGGCCCACAGGGATATCTATGGGGTACGGTACTTCATGCGCGCGGAAGGACCACGTTGGGGCGGGCCGCCCGATCACTCCTTGGCCTTCTCCAGGTACGCCGCCACCTCGTCTATCCCGAGGCGGCGCATGCGCCTGGTCTTGACGTCTATCTTGGCCATCTTCACGCTGCGCGGATCGAGCACCTTGTGCTCCTCTATCTTGCCGGCCCCCTTAAGTATCATCAGTATGGCGTCCTCCATGGTCATCGACTCCGAGTAGTTGGCCTCGAAGTACTCGTTGAGCTGGTCGCTTCCTCCTCCGATGGCTATGGCGCTGTACCCAAGGTACGTCCCGCTGGGATCCGTCGTGAACACGCTGGGTCCCCCCTTGTCCACCCCGGCCAGTATCAGGGAGACGCCGAAGGGCCTGACGCCCGCGTACTGGGTGAACTGCTGGGCCAGATCCCCCAACCTCTTCGCCAGGATCTCCACGGATATGGGCTCGTCGTAGAGTATCCTGTAGTTCTGGGCCATCACCCTGGCGTTGTCCACCAGCACGCGCGCGTCGGGCACGTACCCCGCGGCCACGGCGCCTATGTGGTCGTCCACCTGGAATAGCTTCTGGCTGAGCGAGAAGTCCTGGAGCTTCCTGAGCCTCTCCTCCGCGAACAGCACGACGCCGTCCACCGCCTTCACTCCGACGGCGAGGGTACCCCTCCTCACCGTCTCTATGGCGTACTCGACCTGGTAGAGCCTGCCGTCGGGCGAGAATATCGTGAGGGCGCGATCGTATCCTGCGGAGGGAGCGAACATGCCCGACCCTCCCATAAACTGCTAATCCTTAAAAGGCTTTACTGGCGTCCGCCGCACGTGCGGTTCAGGCACATAGAGTTCGACGAGGGGCGCCTCGTCCTCAGGGTCCTGGACCAGAGGGCCCTCCCCACCCGCGTCAGGTGGCGCGAGGTGGACGGGGTCGACTCGGCCTACGACGCGATAAAGACGATGGTCGTCAGGGGCGCCCCGTTGATAGGGGTGGTGGGCGCCTTCGGCCTCGCGCTGGAGCTGTTGAGGAGGGAGCCGGGCCCGGAGGAGGCCCGCGCCCTGGCGGGGCGCCTCGCGTCCGCGCGCCCCACAGCCATCAACCTGCCGCGCGCCGTGGACCGCGTGCTGGGATCCTACCTGAGGGGAGGGGCGGACGAGGCGCTGAGGGAGGCCAAGGCCATCATGGAGTACGAGCGCGAGTCGGCGCGCATGATAGGGGTCCACGGGGAGCGGCTGCTGGAGGACGGGGACGTCGTGCTGACCCACTGCAACGCGGGCGCCCTGGCGACGGTCGAGTACGGCACGGCGCTCGCGCCCATAAGGGTGGCCATCGAGAGGGGCAAGAGGATCAGCGTCATCGTTGACGAGACCCGCCCGGTCCTCCAGGGGGCCCGCCTGACGGCCTTCGAGCTCGTCAAGGACGGCATAGATACGACCCTGATATCGGACACCATGGTGGGCTACGCCATGAGCAAGGGGCTGGTCGACAAGGTCATCGTGGGCGCCGACAGGGTGCTGATCGACGGCCACGTCTTCAATAAGATAGGCACGTACCAGGTGGCCGTGCTGGCGAAGACCCACGGGGTGCCGTTCTACGTCGCCATTCCGCTCTCCACCCTGGACCCCAAGAGCTCCCCCGGCGAGGTGGTCATAGAGGAGAGGGACCCGAAGGAGGTCCTCTACGTGAGGGGGAGGCGCATAGCGCCGAGGGGCGTCAAGGTGATGAACCCGGCCTTCGACATGACGCCGCCCGAGTACGTCACCGCGATAATAACGGAGAAGGGGGTGGCGGAGCCCCCCTACAGGGAGAGCCTCTCGGGGTTGCTGGCCGAGGTCTAGGCGAGATTTTTTATTATCCCGCCCTTCGGTATCACAAACGTGAGCGGGAAGCTCACCGTCGCCAGGCTGGAGGTGGGCGGGGAGAAGTTCGAGGTGCTCGTGAAGCCGGACAAGGCCCTCAAGTATAAGATGGAGGGGAAGCCGGGCGTGGAGGAGGTGCTGGCGATAGACGTCATCTACACGGACGCCTCCAAGGGGGAGAGGGCCTCGGAGGAGAAGCTCAGGAAGGCCTTCCACACGACCGACGTCATCAAGGTGGCCAAGGAGATACTGGACAAGGGGGAGCTCCAGATAACCGCCGAGCAGCGCAGGCAGCTGATCGAGGACAAGAAGCGCCAGATAATCGCGTACATATCGAGGAACTTCGTGGACCCCAGGACGAACCTGCCCCACCCGACCGTCAGGGTGGAGCAGGCGCTGAAGGAGGCCAGGGTCTCGATAGATCCCTTCCGGCCCGCGGAGGAGCAGGTGAAGAAGATAGTCGAGCAGCTGCGCCCCATCCTTCCGTTGAAGACCGGGTCGATAAAGCTTAACGTGACCATCCCCGCCCCATACGCGTCGAAGGTATACGGCATGTTGAAGTCGTACGGCGAGATAAAGGAGGAGAGGTGGACGGAGGACGGGGGGCTCAGGGTCATAATAGAGATACCCATAGCGTCCCAGGGCGCGTTCATGGACAGGCTGGCGTCGGCCACTAAGGGGGGCGCGAGCGCCGTCCCCCTCGAGAGGTGAGGCGCATGCGACTGGCCGCGCCCAGGGGCAGGAGGTACGTCGTCCCGGGCGACTTGGTCGCCGAGGGCAGGTCCCTGGTCGCCGGGGAGAACACGTACAAGGTGGGGAACAGCATCTACGCCACCTCGGTCGGCTTCGTCGAGATCTCGAGGAACGAGGTGCGCGTGATCCCCCTGGAGGGCAAGTACGTGCCCAGGCAGGGCGACGTGGTCGTCGGGACGGTGGTGGACTACAACGCGGTGGCGTGGACCGTCGACATAAACTCGATCTTCTACGGGTCCATACTGGTGAGGGACCTCGTGAGGAGGAGGTCCCTCGACAGGCTCGACGTGTCCGAGCTGTTGAACGTGGGCGACGTGGTCGTGGCCAAGGTGCTCTCCTTCAACGTCAACAGGGACCCCTTGCTCTCCGTGAGGGGGCCTGGGATGGGG
>CAYFJD010000076.1:0-4746 GCA_964343285.1 uncultured Nitrososphaerales archaeon | reverse complement strand
GGACAGGATGAGGGAGATAAGCAACCTGATAGCCGAGGGGGCCCGCGCCTTCCTGGCGAGGGAGTACAGGACGATACTCCCGGTGGGCGTGGTCCTTGTGGCGCTCGTGGGCGCGGCATACTACCTGGGGTTCCACAGCGCCCTGCTGGCCGGCATGGCGATGATCTCCTTCGCCCTGGGGGCGCTGGGGAGCGGCCTGGCCGGCTACATCGGGATGTACATAACTACCCGCAGCGCGTCCAGGACCGCGCAGGCCGCCAGGAAGGAGGGGCTCGGCGGAGCGCTGAAGGTGTCGTACAGGGCCGGGAGCGTGATGGGGACGATGCTCGCGAGCGTCGCCCTCCTGATAACGTCCGCGCTCTTCCTGGTCTACGAATCGGTGCAGCAGTGGGGCGAGGTCCTGATACCGATGGCCTTCGGCGCCAGCCTGATGAGCCTGTTCATAAGGGTGGCCGGCGGGATCTTCACGAAGGCGGCAGACTGGGGCGCCGACATAGTTGGCAAGGTGGAGGCCGGGATACCGGAGGACGACCCGAGGAACCCCGGGACCATCGCCGACAACGTCGGGGACAACGTGGGCGACGTGGCGGGCATGGCGAGCGACGTCTACGAGAGCTTCGTCGTCGTGCTGACCGGGGCGATGTTCCTGGCCGCGGTCTTCGGCATGCGCATAGAGTTCGCGGAGTTCCCGCTCCTCGCCGGGGCCTCCGCGCTGATAGGGGCCCTCGTGGGCATGCAGGTGGTCAGGGGCCGCGCGGAGGGCGCGGAGGGCGCGATGGGCAAGCTCAACGCGTCGCTCTACGTGGCCACCGCGGTCACCGTGGTGCTGGTGGCCGCCGCCTCCGTCCTGCTCTTCGGCCCGACCGCGACCTCGGCCGCGCTCGTGGTGAGCGACTTCCTGGGGATGGCGACGGCGATAGCGGTCCTCCACATAACCGAGTACTACACGCACTACACCCACTCGCCCGTGAGGAACGTGGCCAGACAATCCACGATAAGCGCCTCCAACGTTATAGTCACCGGGTACTCCTACGGCCTGGCCAGCGCAGTTCCGGTGCTGCTGGTCGTTTCGCTGGTCCTCGGGGCCAGCTTCGCCCTGGGGTACTACGTGGTGGCCATCCCGACCCCGGTGATGGGGGGGATCTACGGCACCGCCGCCGCCTCGGTGGGGCTGCTCTCGATGTCGGGCATGGTGATAACGCTGGACTCGTTCGGCCCGGTCTCGGACAACGCCTCCGGCCTCGCCGAGATGGCCGGGCTGCCGCCGGAGGTGAGGGAGGCCACGGACACCCTGGACGCGATAGGGAACACGACGAAGGCCACCACGAAGGGATACGCCATAGCGTCCGCTGGCCTCGCGGCGCTCGTGCTCTTCATAGGGTTCGTGTACGAGGTCGTGGAGAGGTTGGTACCGCCTGGCTCCGCCCCCTCCTACGTAATAGCGCAGGCGTTCAGCAGGACGTCCGTGATGGAGCCCGACCTCCTGATAGGGGCGTTCCTGGGGGCGGTGCTCGTGTACCTGTTCTCCAGCAGGACCTTGATGTCCGTCAGCAGGACGGCGATGGAGCTCGTGGAGGAGATACGCAGGCAGTTCCGCGAGATACCTGGGATACTGGAGGGCAAGTCCAAGCCGGACTACTCGAGGGCCATCGACATAGTCACCAGGCACGCGCTGGGCGAGTTCATGCTGCCGGGGCTGCTGGCTGTCGCGCTGCCGATAGTCGTGGGCCTCCTGCTGGGCTGGGTGGCGCTCGTGGGCCTGATATTGGGGACCATAGTGGTGGGGTTCCCCAGGGCGCTCCTGATGGCCAACGCGGGCGGCGCCTGGGACAACGCGAAGAAGTACATAGAGGCGAACCTGGATCCGTCGCTCGGCGGCAAGGGGAGTCCGGCCCACAAGAACGCCGTGGTCGGGGACGTGGTCGGGGATCCGTTCAAGGACACGACGGGTCCCTCGCTCAACCCGCTCATAAAGGTCGTGAACACGGTTTCGGTCGTGTTCGCTGCGGCCATAGTCGTGGTCGACAGGTTGATGGGGACCGCCGCCGGGCTATTCCACGGGGACGCGGCCCTGGTGTGGCTGCTCCACGCGCTATTAACGCTTCTATAACCGTTTAATTATTTCTTGGCTTCATCCGCGGCGCGCTAGGGCGCCCTGCCGCCCCGGCGGGGGCCGGCGCAACGGATAATTGCCCCGGCCGGTTGCACGCGCGCGTGCAGGCGCCCCGGAAGATAAGGCTGCACCTCTGGATATCCGGCCGCGTCCAGGGGGTCTTCTTCAGGTCCACCATGAAGGAGGAGGCGGACGCCAGGGGGGTGCGCGGATGGGTGAGGAACCTGCCGGACGGCCGCGTCGAGGCGGTGCTGGAGGGCGACGAGCAGGCCGTGAGGTCGCTGGCGGAGTGGGCCAGGAGGGGTCCTCCCGCCGCGCGCGTCGAGCGCGTGGACGTGGTCGAGGAGCAGTACACCGGGGAGTTCCGCGACTTCAGGGTGCTGCACCGACCCCTTCCGGTCGCCAGCTCCGCGCCGACGAACGCGATGGGCCGGCGAAGTCGCTGCGCACAGAATCCGGTTGGCGTCAGATTTTAGGTTCACCTCACCGCCGCCCTCGCGGCTCGGGAGTTCCGACGCTCATCACGCGGACGTCGCGCGGCCGCCGAAGCTTAAATACGTTGGCGCGATAACGGGCCAGGGAATGATGAGTTTGCCGAGTGTCGACCGGTGAGATGAACCTTCTGCTGACCCGCGTCAGAGGCCGCTCCTGAGGTACCAGCCCGCATCCAGCAGGTGCCTATATATGCGGCCGCGCTTCACCGCCCAGCCGAGGGGTTCCCGTCTCCTGTTCAGGACGACGTACGTGCCGCAGGGCGAGGGCGAGTGCTTGATGACCCTGCCCGGGAAGATGTCCCTGCCGTACAGGAAGAGCGCCTCCGCGCGCTCGTCCACCACCACGTAACCCCTGTCCACGTGCCCCCAGAGGGCCGAGAGCAGGCCCATGAGGGGCTCCGCCCTCCCGTCGCATATGCGGAGGACGTGCACCCCGGCCAGGAAGGGGGTCCTCCGCAGGGCCTCCGCGGATGCCGAGGGCTCGACGGCGAAGACCTCCACGCAGCCGCCGCTCGGCCCCGCGCACAGCAGGTCCAGCCCGACCAGCCCCCTGGGCGCGTGGCACAGCACGATGGACTTCACGGCCTCCTGCTCCTCGTCCGTGCATCTCCTCAGAGGCGCCTGATCCTGCAAATCACGAACCCCTCCGTCCTATGCCTGTGGGGGTAAAACCTGCGGCAGCGCTTCACGTAATTTGGGACGCTGACTCCCGCGTAATCGGTCAGCCCGGGATCCCCGAAGTCCAGCCCCGTATCCACTACGGAGAACCCCTCGAGCGACTCCAACACGGAGGCCACCACCAACTCGTTCTCCTCGAAGTTTATGGAGCACGTGGAATAAACCAGCTCGCCGCCCTCCTCGAGCGATCTGAGCGCGGATTCCAGGAGCTCCGCCTGGAGGCGCGCCGCGCGCTCGACCTCCTCCTGGGTCCTGGCCCTCCTACCCCTGGGGAGGGGCATGAGGCCCTCGCCCGTGCACGGCGCGTCCAGCAGGACGCGGTCGAACGAGCCCAACGCGGATATCTCGCGCGCGTCCATCAGGTACGCGACTACGTTGAAGGCGCCCAGCCTGCTCGCGTTGGACTTCAGCGCCATCAGCTTCCTCTCGCTCACGTCCAGCGCCACTATCGGGGAGCGCGGGTTGTGCAGCGAGATCTGCGTCGCCTTGCCGCCCACCCCCGCGGCGGCGTCCGCTACGCGCGAGGCCCCCTCCGGCGACAGGACCTGGACCGGGAGCATGGGCGCGGGCCCTTGTATGTAGAAGAGCCCCAGGATGTGTTCGTGGTAGGCCGCCAGCGCCAGCGGCGACTCCTCGACCACCAACCCGTAGGGGGCGTGCTCGTAGGGCCTCACGGAAGCCCCCTTCGCCTCCAGCCTCTCGGCGAGCTCCCTCCTGCTTATCCTTGCGGTGTTAACCCTTATCGTCCTCAGGACGTCCTCCTCGCGCGCCCCCAGGAACTCCTCCGCCTCGTGGCGGGATCCGAAGAGCTCCAGGTACCTGGCGGCCTGGTCCTCCGAGATCCCGTACTTCTCCGCGAGGTCGGCTTGGCCTCGGAGGGCGCTGCGTATGCGCGAGAGCCCCTCGCTCAGGCGGGCTATCGCCGACATGGTTCACTCCTTTGGGATTGCGCTGACGGTTCCGTCCGGCAATAAGTATATCTTCACGTCCTCCACCAGCTTCCCATCCTTCACCACCCTTCTGAGGGCTTCGCTCAGCTGGGACATCAGGGTCGGCATGTTCACGGACAGCTTTATGCCGGAGGCGTTCGCCCTATCCACCACGAGCGGCGGCACGTCCACCAGGCGGGTGCCCTTCGGCACCACGAGCTCCTCGCCGGCGATCGCCGAGGCGGATTCCAACGTCTCCTTCGCGAGCGCTATGTTCCTGATGGCCCTCTTCTCTAGTATCATGACGTTCTCCTTGGTGGTGCCTATCGATCTGGCGATCTCCTCGTAGCTCATGCCCCGCCTCCTCATGCGGAGTATCTCGAGCTGCCTCTCGGTGAGGAGCCCGCCCACCCTCTTGCGGCCCTTCACGGGTCATTCGAGGGTCGGCGGCGATATAAACATTTTCACTTAGTGATGGGATATTGGTCAGATAAGACCACCTCCCATCGATGACAGCGCCGGTATGCCCCCT
>CAYFJD010000075.1:0-4831 GCA_964343285.1 uncultured Nitrososphaerales archaeon | reverse complement strand
GACCTGGGTTGTTCAGGATAGTCTGCCCCAAGTGCGGGGCCGTCATCTACGAATCCTACGAGGAGAGGTCGCTGGCGCTGGCTCTCAAGCCCTTCAACTACGCCTGCCCGCGCTGCGGCACGAAGCTCAGCACCCGCGAGGCGAGGGTTAGGGTGATCCCCGCCTGAGGCGACTCGCTTTTACCCAACGGGCGCGGAGGGTGCGCGATGAGCTCCGATAGGCCGGCGGGCGGCGTCCTCGTCCTCAGGAGGGACGAGGTCCTGGAGGTCCTGTCCATGAAGGAGGTGATAGCGACGGTCGAGGAGGCCTTCCGCGAGAAGGGGCTGGGCCTCGTGCAGATGCCGCCGAAGCAGTACCTGTTCCTCGAGGAGGGGGATCTCAGGACGATGCCCGCCTACCTCCCCAGGCTCGGGGCGGCGGGGGTGAAGGTGGTGAACTCGCACCCGGGGAACAGGGGGAAGGGCCTGCCGAGCGTGATGGCGGTCATAGAGCTGGTGGACCCGTGGACCGGGAGGCCCCTCGCCATAATGGACGGGACGGAGATAACCGCGTACAGGACGGGGGCGGCGAGCGCCGTCGCCACGAAGTACCTCAGCAGGGAGGACTCGTCGAGGCTATGCATAGTGGGGGCGGGCGCCCAATCGAGGAGGCAGCTCGACGCCATCCTGGAGGTGAGGGACATAAGGAAGGTGATGGCGTACGACGTGGTGAGGGCGGCGGCCGAGGGGCTCGCGCGCTACGCGGAGTCCCTCGGGAGGGGGCTTTCGGCGGAGGCCTCCGACTCACCGAGGGAGTGCGTGGAGTCCGCGGACGTGGTCGTCACCGCCACCCCGGCCAGGTCGCCGGTGGTCATGGACGAGTGGGTGAGGCCGGGGACCCACATAAACGCGATAGGGGCTGACGCGCCGGGCAAGGAGGAGCTCGACCCGGCCATACTGCTCAGGTCCAAGATCGTCGTGGACGACTACGAGCAGACCATCCACTCGGGCGAGATAAACGTGCCGATATCCAAGGGGATACTGAGGAGGGACCAGATATACGCGGAGCTGGGCGAGATAGTCGCGGGGAGGAAGCCGGGGAGGACCTCCAGGGAGGAGGTGACCGTCTTCGACTCCACCGGGGTGGGGATACTGGACGTGGCGACGGCCCACAGCGCGATGGCGGCTGCCCTGAGGAAGGGCCTCGGGCTCAGGCTCGAGGGGCTCGGCCTCTGATCCTGTGGAGGGCCCTGAGGTCCGGCTCGAACCTCCTCAGCTCCTCCGGTATCTCCACGTCGATCGGATCCCTGAAGCTCATCCCCCTGCGCTTCTTCTCCGTCCACACGCGCGAGTTGAACTCGATTATCAGGGGCGTGTACCTGTTGAACGAGGGGTCGTGGTCCACGCGCTCCACGTAGCGCTCCAGGTGTATCGACCTGCCGTCCCTCGAGTAGAGCTGGCGCCATATGGCGTCCGTTATGAACGGGAGCATCGGGGCCTGGAGCACTAGCAGGGTCCTGAGGACCGTGTGGAGCCCGCACCACGCGGACCTCTGCTCCCGCTCGCCGAAGCCGCGGCCGTACGCCCTCTCCTTCACCATCTCCACGTAGTGGTCGGCGAAGACCCCCCACGCGAAGGACCTTATCGCCTCCATAGACGCGTGGAACTCGTGCTCCTCGTTGAGCGCGTTCACGCGCTGGACTAGGTCGCCCAGGCCCGCGATTATCCAGCGCTCCGTGTCGGTGGAGGGCTCGCAGCCCTCCTCGACGGGGAAGGAGGAGACGAACCTCGAGAGGTTCCACAGCTTCGTGAGGTAGTGCGCGTGGCCCTCTATCCTCCGGTAAGAGCACCGTATGTCGCCCTCGGTTATGTCGCCCTCCAGGAACACCCAGGACCTGAGCGCCTCCGCCCCGTACCTCTCCATCACCTCGCCCGGGTCGACGACGTTCCCGAGGGACTTCGCCATCTTCCTCCCCTCCTCGTCCACGACGTGCATGTGCACCCAGACGTCCCTGAAGGGCGCCTTCCCGTAGAGCAGGTAGGACTTGAGGAGCGTGAAGTACAGCCAGTTCCTCACTATCTCCTTGCCCTGGGGGCGCAGGGAGGCCGGGAAGTTGCGCTCGAAGAACCCGCGGTCCCACAGGTAGCCGAGCACGTACTCGACCGTGTTGCTCGAGTCGAACCACGTGTCGAATATCCTGGTCTCGCCGACGAAGTCGCGGGATCCGCAGCGGGGGCACGACTCGACGGGCGGGGGTTCCCTCCACGGCTGGTAGTACCTGCCGGGCGGGGGCAGTATGCGCTCCCCGCACCTCCTGCAGTACCAGAGCGGGATCTCGGTCCCGTAGTAGCGCTTCCTGGATATGGGCCAGTCCTCGCTGAGGCTCGATATCCAACTCTTCAGGAGCTCCCTGCTCCTGGGCGAGTGGAACTCCATGGAGTCCGCCAGCCTGAGGAGCTCCTCCTTGAAATCCACCTGCCTCACGAAGAACTCGTCGCTGGCTATGAACTCTATGGGCGTCTTGCACCTCCAGCAGACCGGGGTCCTGTGGACTATCCTCTCCACCTTGACGAGGAGGCCCCTTTCCCTCAGGTCCTCCACGATCCTCCTGCGCGCCTCCCTCACGTCGAGGCCGGCGTAGGGGCCCGCCTCCTCCGTCATCCTCCCGTCCTCCCCTATCAGGTAGGTCGGCTCGAGCCCCAGCTCCCTGAAGATCTGGATGTCCGCGGAGTCCCCGTAGCTGCATATCATCACGAGCCCGGTGCCGAACTCGGGCCTCGCGTAGGGGTGGGGGAGGATAGGGATCTCCCTCCCGTATATCGGGACCACCGCGCGCCTCCCCTCCAGCCCCCTGTAGCGCTCGTCCGCCGGGTTGAATATGACCGCCTTGCAGGCCCCCAGGAGCTCCGGGCGGGTCGTGGCCACCACCACCTCCCCGCCCCCCGCGAGCCCGAAGCGTATGTAGACGAGGTCCGTGTCCCTCTCCTCGTACTCTATCTCGGCGTCGGATATCGTGGTGCCGCACCTAGGGCAGTAGTTGACGGTCTTCTTGCCCTCGTATATCAACCCCCTCCTGTACAGCTCTATGAAAGTCTCCTGGGTCAGCCTCCTGAACTCGGGGTCGTCGGTCTCGTAGAGGCCGCCCAGCTCGTGGGACTTGCGCCAGCTGTTGAAGCTTATGCCCAGGCGCCTGAAGTAGTTGACCGTCACCTCCTCGTACTTGTCCAGGAGCTCCCTGCACTTGGCCAGGAACTCCTCCCTGGGGGTGTCCCTGGGGCTGATCCCGTACTCCTTCTCCACCTGCACCTCTATGGGCAGCCCGTTGCGGTCCAGGCCGAGGGGGAAGAGGACCCTGTAGCCCTTCATGCGCCTGTACCTGGCTATGGCGTCCATCCAGACGTACGTGTACGCGTGCCCTATGTGTATCGGGGAGTTGATGTAGGGGGGCGGCGTATCTATGGAGTAGACGGGGCCGTCCCCGCCCCCGAAGGAGTATATCCCCGACCTGTCCCAGTCCTCTATGAGCGCCTCCTCCCAGGATTTATCCCAGCGCTTGGCCTCTATCTTGGGCTTGTAGCTGCTCATCGGCGGATCCCTGCACCCTGTACCTCAGCAGGGCGCCGATCCCCCCAAAGCTCTTAAACATTTGTCCGTGCTCGGTGGCCGAGGATATTATCTCGACCCTGGCGCCGGTCTCGTGCGCCTTCTCGTCCACGTAGTCCACCAGGTCCTCAGATCTATAGGACCAGTCGGACGCCCCGCAGGAGGGGCACCTCTCCGCCGCGCCGGCCGCCAGGGCGGCGGGCTCCTCCCTCCCGTCCACGAACCTCTCGACCGCGTAGCCGCACCTGTTGCAGACGAACTCCACCCTCCTCAAGTTCAGGTCCTCGGAGATGAGGACCTTCTCGACGGCGCCGGAGGAGAGCGCGCTGAGGACCCCCTTCAGCCCGTAGACGGCGAGGCCGTCCGGCCTGCTCGCCTC
This sequence comes from uncultured Nitrososphaerales archaeon, assembly GCA_964343285.1. Classification (GTDB taxonomy): domain Archaea; phylum Thermoproteota; class Nitrososphaeria; order Conexivisphaerales; family Conexivisphaeraceae; genus Conexivisphaera. Next base: position 870 of record CAYFJD010000075.1, on the reverse strand, counting down.
CCTCAGGAACTCCTCCACGATCTCCTTCTCCTCCAGCAGCCTGACGTCGCGCAGCAGGTCCGCCGCCCTCTCGAGGGTCTCGCGGACCCCCTCGTCCCCAGCGTACGACGTGTCCACCACCCCCACGACCATGTTCTGCAGCCTGTAGTCCAGGTAGCCCTGCCTGTAGAAGTCCTCCTTCGTGGGCCCCGGGCCGCTTATTATCAGCCTCTTGATCTTGTACTGCTCCAGGAATATCTTGGCGGCGTGGGCCGCCACCCTCGTGAAGAAGTCGTTCAGCTCGACCTCCCTCAACCTCTCGAACCTCCTGGCCGACTGGCCTCCCTGCCTGTGCTTCCCGCCCACCCCGGACGTTATGTTCTCCACTATCTGGAGGGAGCTGCCGGAGAGCACCCCGAAGGACGCCTCGGAGGAGTCTAGGGACAGAATGCCCACTAGCTCCGTCTCCTTGAGCATATCCTTCAGTATGTCCACGTGGAAGTGGTCGTCGCATCGATACAGGAACGTCGGGACGGGCCTCGGGGGCTCTATCTCGTACAGCACGAACTCCTCCATGTCCTTCCCCGGCGTGGGCACCGCCCCGCAGAACACGGCGAGGCCGTTGGGCGGCAGCTTCCTGTACAGCTTCAGCCTCTGCATTATCTTCGTCAGCGCCTCCTGGACGTGGTTGCGGGTCGAGTCGCTCTTTATGTTCGACGCCGTGCTGTACTCCTCCCTCAGCGTGCTCATCACGTCGTGTATCGGCCTGTTCGGGGGGACGTAGAGCGATATCAGCTCGGTTCCTCGTCCCTTCACGTTCTCCAGCTGGGAGACTATCCTCCTGATCCTGTAGATCGCGACGGAGTCGTAGCCGGACAAGCTACGACCCCT
>CAYFJD010000074.1:0-4895 GCA_964343285.1 uncultured Nitrososphaerales archaeon | reverse complement strand
CCCGAGCTCTCGGGCTCGTGGAGCCCCATGTACTTCTTCTCGCCGACCTTCCCCAGGTCGTACTCGATCGCGTCGAGCGGCACGCCGTACCTCCTCCTCAGCACCACGAGCATGTAGGCCAGGCCTATCCTCATCAGGTTGACGTCCTCCGCCGGGTCCAGCTCCAGGCTCACCCCGTAGGTGTAGTCGTTGTACCTCCCGGACGTGGAGGCGGGGACGTCTATCACGCGCATGTCCCTCCTCACGACGGTCCTCCCGGACACCCTCCTGACGACGGGCTGCGAGCTGTAGACCCTCCAGAGGACCCTGTTGGGTATCTTCTCGTACCTGCCGAACCCCCTCCTCGGCGGGTAGACCACGCAGTGGACGTCCGAGTGGAGGCGGCCGTTCATGTAGTCCGAGATCACGTTCGGGCGCTCGCGCCACTGGAACTTCGCCTTCTCGTACTCCTCGTACGCCTGCGCGAGCGGGGCGTACTCCCACAGGACCTCCTCCGAGAGGGGGCGCTCCACGACGGCCGTCACGGCGCCCTCGGACCTCCTGAGCTCCACCACCACCCCGTCCGCCGAGTAGTCGATGCTCCCCGGCTGGAACTTCTCGACGAGGTCGCAGTGGGAGATGTCCTCCAGGTAGCGCGGGGAGGGCCCCTCGACCAGCCTCTTTATGCCGAACGGAGGGGCGAACTCGTAGAAGTTCATGTTGTGCCACACCCTCTTCCCCGCCTCGGTCAGCTGGTTCCCCTCGACGAGCCCCATGGACCTCAGGAACTCGTACCCCTCGCGGGGGAGGCGGGGGCGCAGGTAGGGCGACACGAAGTACGCGAGGTTCTCGAAGAGCTCCATGTACTTGTTGCGCGGGTTGACGAGCGCCCTCTCGGGCCCCAGCTCCATCCAGCGCCTGAGCGTCTCGACGCCCCTGGAGAGCAGCTCCCTGTCCCAGGCGGAGAGGGGGAAGACGACCGTCTCCGAGCGCTCCAGGTTCTCCCTCCTCCCCTTCCTCCCCTCCCTCTGGAGGAACTCGCGCGTGCTGTCCGGGAGCCCGACGTGGACGATCCTGCCCACGAGCCCTATGTCCAGCCCCTGGGAGAGGGTCCTCGGGGATATCAGCAGCTTGACCTCGCCCCTCCTCGCCCTCTCCTCCTGCTCCGCCCTCTCGGCCTTGGATGCCAGGTGGTGGTGGACCGCCACGCGCCCCCTGAGCTCGGGGGGCAGGATGGATCTGAGCCTCCTCCCGAGCTCCTCCGCCTTCGCTATGTTGCGGGTGAACACGAGGGTGAGAACGCTGTCGTCGACGTAGCTCCTCAGGACCTCGACCGGGTCGTACTCCGTCCAGGGGACGGGTATCCCGAGGGCGCGCGCCGCCTCGATCACCTTGTAGTAGTTCACCTTGAACTTCTCGAAGTCCTCGAGGGCCTCCAGCACGTCCTCCCCGACGGATCCGGAGGCCCGGAGCTCCCCGGCGTGCGACCTCAGCTCCTCCCAAGCCCTCCTGAGGTCCTTCCCGAGCACCACGTAGACGCGGTTCCTGACCCTGAAGGGCCTGCCCTCTATCACGGAGACCTCGCGCCCGGTCAGCTCCCTGAGGAACGCCGCCAGGGGGCCGGGGTCGCTCAGGGTGGCCGTCAGGACCGCGACCCTGAAGCCCCCCGAGGCCAGCTCCTTGATGAGCCTGAGCATGGATAGGAGGAGGGCTATCTCCCTGGGGCCGTAGAAGTCCAGCTCGTCCAGCACTATGAGGTCCACCGACGAGAGGAACCTGTCGATGAGCTTCCCCCTCGACCCGGCCACCATCTTCTTCACCTCGTTGAGCAGGAAGGCCGGGTTCGTCACCAGGACGTCCAGGGCGGCTATCCTCGCCCTGAGCGCCGCCCTCCCGTCGGCCCGGATCAGCTCGTCCCTCCTCAGGGCGTCCAGGGCCTCCGCCCTGAGGCCCGTGGCGCGCGCGACCCCCATTATCCTCCTTATCTGGTCGTTGGCGAGGGCGAGCGTCGGGTAGACGGCCAGGGCCTTCGCGCCGCTCCTCACCACGTAGAGCAGCCAGGCCTCGGTCTTGCCGGAGCCGGTCCCGCTCCTGAGCACGAGGTTCCTCCCGGCCTCGAGCGCCCTGTACGCCTCCTCCTGGTGGCGGTAGAGGTTCTTCCCTGAGAGCTCCCGGAGGTCCGGGTCGTCGGAGGACGAGAGGCCCGGGAGGACGTCCGAGAACCTCAGCTCCGAGAGCTCGGGCCTCACCGCCTCCTCCTCGTAGCTGTAGTAATCGTACCCGAGCTCCCTCAGCACGGCGGACGTGTCGCTGGGCGACAGGACCTCCAACGCGGCCTTCCGGCCGGCGGCGGGATAAAAACGTGGCAGGGCTAGCCCTGGCATTTCGCGCGCACGCCTTTAATTGCGGGGCGCCGGCGGAGGGGCGTGGCGAGGCGGTACTCCCGGGTCGAGGAGGAGGACCTGAGGTTCCTGAGGGAGGTCGTGGGGCCGGAGAACGTGTCGACGAAGGGGTGGGAGCTGGCCGTCTCCAGCGCGAACGCTGTTGGCGAGATCGAGGGGAGGGCGGAGGCCGTCGTGTGGCCCTCGAACGCCGAGCAGGTGTCCAAGATCCTGGCCTACTGCTCGAGGCGCGGGATACCGGTGACGCCGCGCGGGAGCGGGAGCAGCACCTCCGGCAACGCCGCGCCCGTGGAGGGCGGCATAGTCCTCAGCACCAGGAGGATGAGGAGGATAATAGAGGTGAGCAGGGAGGACCTGCTGGCGGTCGTGGAGCCCGGCGTAATATACGAGGAGCTGAACTCGGAGCTCCGGAGGTTCGGGCTCTTCTTCCCGCCCGAGCCGGCCAGCGGGAGCGTCAGCACGATAGGGGGCATGGTGGGCAACAACTCCTCCGGCTTCAGGGCCGTGAAGTACGGGGTCACGAGGGACTACGTGGCCGGGCTCGAGGTCGTGCTGCCCACGGGCGAGATCGTCTTCCTGGGGACGAGGGCGCCGAAGAGCAGCATAGGATACGACCTCGTCAGGCTCTTCGTGGGGAGCGAGGGGACCCTCGGGTTCTTCTCCAGGATAACGCTGAAGCTGAGGCCGCTCCCGGAGGCGAGGAGGACGGGGATATGCTACGCGGAGTCAGCGGGGAGGGCGGCTGAGGCCATCTTCGACATGGTGGCGGCGCCGGCCCGCCCCAGCGCGCTCGAGTACCTGGACTCGAGGGTCCTGAGGCTGCTGGCGGGGAACGGCTACCCCTACAGGGAGGCCGGGGCGGCCCTCCTCCTCGAGACGGACGGCACGGAGAGGGGGGCGGAGGAGGACATGGCCAGGCTGGAGTCCATATGAAGGTCGCACGGAAACGACTTCCGCCGCGCGGAGGGGGCGGAGGAGGAGGCCCTGTGGAGGGGGAGGAGGTCCCTCGGCGCCCTGGTCGCGAAGCTGTCCCCGGCCGTGATAGTGGGCGACGTGGACGTCCCGGTATCGAAGCTGCCCTGGATGGTCGAGGAGATCTACAGGCTGGGCGACGAGATGGGGGTTGGCCTCGTCGTGTTCGGCCACGCCGGGGACGGCAACCTCCACGTGAACGTGCTGGCGGGGGGGACCGACGAGGCCTCTCGCAGGAGGGCCTGGGACCTCTACGCCAGGGTCATGGAGAAGACGATAGAGGTGGGGGGAGCCATAGCCGGCGAGCACGGGATAGGCGCCGAGAAGCGCCCCTTCATGGCCGCGCAGCACGGGGCCCTGGCCCTGGAGCTCATGAGGAGGATAAAGGAGGCGGTGGACCCGTCATGGATAATGAACCCGGGGAAGGTCCTGCCGGACGCGCCGTAGGCGACAGGATAAGGGAGCTGCTGGGCGGGGCGGCGGACGTCGCGGAGCTCTGCATGCGGTGCGGCTTCTGCAACGCCGCGTGCCCCACCAGCTCGCTGCCCTCCGCCTACCTGGAGTCCAGGACCAGCAGGGGCAGGGCCATCTTCTTCAGGGACCTGCTCCTCGGGAGGCCGCCGGAGGACCCCCTCGCAGAGGACGTCCGGGCGGACATGGAGTACTGCATGAGCTGCGGCAGGTGCATGAACGCGTGCCCACTCGAGATCCCCATCCCCCTGCTCGTGGGCGCCTACCGCGAGGCGTGGGCGGAGGCCAAGGGGAGGGGCATCGCGGAGCGCCTGCTGTCCATGTACGGCGCACTGGACAGGATGGCGGGGACCGTCCCGCGGCTTTACAACGCGGCGGCCGGCCGGCTGAGGGGGGTGGCGAGGTTCCTGGGGTTCAGGGACGACCTGGAGCTGCCCAGGGCCAGCCCCAGGAGGCCGAGGATAGCGAGCTTCGAAGGAGGGGACGTCCTGCTGCTCGTGGACACGTACACCTGGGCGCACGAGCCCGAGGCCCCCGAGGCCGTCTGGCACCTCCTGACGGCCATGGGCCTGAGGCCGGAGGTCGTGGGGCCGGTGGACCACGGGATGGTGCTGCTGGACCTGGGATACATATCGCGCCTCAGGGAGGTCGGGGCGGACCTCGTGGAGCGCATCTCGAGGGCTGCGAGGGGGAGGAAGGTGATCGTGGTCTCCCCCGCGAGCTATTACATGCTCAGGCGGATCTACCCCGTCCTGCTGGGGGGGAAGGCCAGGGAGCTCTCGGCGGACGTCGCCGACGTGTACGGGCTTGTGCTGGAGAGGTGCAGGGGGGGGGAGGGGGAGGGCCCCGCGGTCCTGTACCCCGATTCCTGCCTCTCCAGGTCGAACTCCCAGGGGGACAGGATAAAGGGGGCCCTGGAGATGGCCGGGTACCGGCTGGCCGGCGTCCTGGCCAAGTGCTGCGGCCTCGGCGGCGCATGGGGATTGAGGAGGGGGAGCGCGGGGGTATCGGGCGAGCCCGTCGGGGGGTGCCTGGGGGAGGCCGGGCGCGCCCCGAGGGGCCCCACCGCGG
>CAYFJD010000073.1:0-5129 GCA_964343285.1 uncultured Nitrososphaerales archaeon | reverse complement strand
CCCCAGCCCCCCTCATCTGCTCCGCCCTCTCGGGCGCCGCGGCGTAGATCCGGTACCCCTTCGCGGCCGCCATCTTGACGCGGTAGTCCCCGACCACGTCCGAGATCCCGACGACCTTCATGTCCGGCTGCCTGGCCACGGCGTCAGCGACCCTCTTGCCGATGACGCCGTAACCGTTGACCAGCACGCGGACCGTCCGCTTGGCCATGGCCGTGCTACGCGCGCCTTTTAAATAGGTTTTCGCGGCGAAAGGTTTACGCGCGCCGCCCTCTTGAGGCGGGCCGCCCCGAAATGATGGTGCTCGTGCTGGGCCTGGGGAGGATGGGGCTGGCGCTGGCCTCCGCCCTCTCGGCGGCGGGCCACCGCGTGCGCGGCTACGATCCGTCGGCCGAGGCCAGGGCCCGCGCGTCCCTCTCCGGGATCCCGTTGGTCGAGAGCCCGGACCCGGAGGGGTACGACGCGGTCGTCGCGGCCGTCCCGCTGGACAGCAGCCCCAGGGTAGCGCTCGAGGTGTATCCCAGGGTCGACGGCGGGGGCATCTACGCGGACGTCTCCACGCTCAAGTCCGAGGTCAACCGCGCCCTCAGGTCCATGGGGCCTGGGGCGGCGAAGGTCTCCGTCCATCCCCTGTTCGGCAGGGGGGCCTCCACGTTCGCCGGGAAGCCGCTGGTGCTGACGCCGGTGGAGGACGAGGGGCGCGAGCTGGCCGCGGCCTCCAGGCTCTTCGTCGGCTCCAAGGTGATCGTCATGGACGAGTCGGAGCACGACGAGGCCGTCGTCCGCTCCATACTGCTCCCGCACCTGCTGGGCTACCTCTTCAGGGCGGCCTCGCGCGGCCCCTCCATCCCCTCGGCTAGCCGCCTGCTCCAGGAGCTGGCGGCCGCCGTGGAGCTGGAGGACCCGGAGATCACGTCCTACCTCCTGTCGCGCACGCCCGCCGGGGCCCGCCTGCTGCGCGAGCTGGAGGAGGCCCTGGCGGCCGTGGGCTCCGCCGAGGACCCCGCGCCCGTCCTCAGGCGCGCGCGCGACGGCTGGGCGGAGCGCGAGTCGCTCTACGGGCTGGCCTACCGCGTGCTCGATTCGCTCTGGGGCGCGTAGAGCCCGGCCTCCACCAGCTTCCTGATCACGCGGTCGTGGAGGGCCTCCAGCAGCCTCTTCCTGTCCTCCATGAGCACGACGTCCTCGTAGCCCGAGACTATCAGGCCGTGGCTGAAGGGGGACGGCACGTCGTACTCCGGCATCAGCACGAACCTCCTCCTGCCGGCCTCCAGGTCCCTGAGCACGGACTCCGCGTCCTCGACGTCCATCACGTCCTCCAGTATCTCCCTGTAGGTCTCCCTGAGCACGGGGAAGCCCTCTATCCTCTCCGCCAGCCTCTTCAGGACCTGGGAGTTCGCCTGCCTCCTGGATATCGACGTCTCCCTGCCCCTGTAGCTCCTCAGGATCATGAGCGCCCTGGTCGCGCAGTGCCTGAACCTGGTCGTCGCCATCTCCGTGTGCCTGACGGCCTCCACCAGCGTGTCCCTGAGGTTCCCCGGCCCCAGCTCCCCCAGGAGCGGCTCCACCTCCCCGGCGGCGCGCCTCGGGAGCACTATGGCGAAGCCCGAGTCGCCCGGCACCACCGGGACGTTGGAGCCTATCCTCTTGGAGGCGAGGTAGGCGTAGGCCCTGCTCAGGGCGTCGTTCACCCTCCTGCCGAACATCGCGTGGAAGATCACGTAGAGCCTGCCCTCCGGCGACTGGTAGCGCTCCACGAGTATCGCGCGCCTCGACGGCCTCTCCTCCACCTTCAGGAGCCTCAGGAAGCCGTCCATGGCGGCGAAGTAGGACGCTATGGCCCTCGCCGCCGCGCGGTCCACGGGGTAGTTCTCGAGGAGCCAGGGCACGAGGTCCTCGCCCTTTGCTATCCTCCTGAAGGCCTCCTCCCTGAAGTCGCTCACCGCCTCCGCGGTGTCGAAGGAGAGCGGGAGCAGCTCGCTGAACCAGCTGGGCACGGTCGGCCTCTCGCCCTCCGCCCCCTCGACGATCGCCGTGGCCCCCTTCAGCTTCAGGAAGCGGAAGGTCCTTCCGCCGAGCACGAATATGTCGCCGGGCGAGAGGCGCTCGGCGAACTCCTCCTCCAGGTTGCCCACCCACCTTCCGTCCTTCGTGCGGACGGTTATGGACGCCTCGTCCGGTATCGTGCCCACGTTCTCGTAGTATATGGGCCTGATGGCCCTCTTCCTCCCGAACACCCCCTCCTCCTCGTCGTACCATATCTTGCTGTAGACCTTGCGCCCCTCCAACCCCCCGTAGCCGCCGCCCAGGTACCTCAGCACGTCCTTCAGCTCCTCGATCGAGAGGTCCCTGTAGGGGTAGCTCCTCCTGATGACCCTGTACGCCTCCTCCACCCTCCACTTCCTCTCTATGGACATGCCGACCAGGTGCTGCGCCAGCACGTCGAGGGCCTTCCTCGGTATGTGGACCCTGTCCAGGTGCCCCTTCAGCGCCTCCGCCGCTATCACCGCGTCCTCCACGAGGTCGTCCCTGTCCATCGCGATCAGGATCCCCCTGGAGGGGCGGTCGAGGGAGTGCCCGCTCCTCCCGACCCTCTGGAGGAGCCTCGAGACGGACTTCGGGCTCCCTATCTGGACCACGACGTCTATGCTCCCTATGTCTATCCCGAGCTCCAGGCTCGTGCTGCTCACCACCGCCCTGAGCTTCCCTACCTTCAGCCTGTCCTCCACGTCCTTCCTTATCTCCCTCGAGAGGCTCCCGTGGTGCGCGGCCAGCTCCTCCGCGTCCGCCACCCCCAACTTCGACAGGTGGTAGAGGACGCGCTCGGCCCCCGACCTCGTGTTCGTGAAGATCAGCGTAGTCCTGTGCCTCCTTATTATCGACTTGAGCATGGCGTACATCCTAGCGCTCACCTCGTCCGCCGGCGAGTGCACCAGGTCCTCCACCGGGCTCCTCACGCTCAGCTCGGCGCGCTTGACGAACCTCGCGTCCACCACCGTGCAGTCCCTCTCCGATCCGTCGTCCCTGTACCCGACGAGGAACCTCGCGACCTCCTCGAGGGGGTGTATGGTCGCCGAGAGCCCTATCCTCACGAAGCCCCCTGCGCGCTCCTCGAGCCTCTCCAGGGAGAGGCTGAGGTCCGTCCCCCTCTTGCTCCCGCTCAGCTCGTGGATCTCGTCCACGACGACCCACCTGACGGTCGAGAGGAGCCGCCCGAACCTGGGCGCCACGAGCGCTATGGCCAGGGTCTCCGGCGTCGTTATCAGTATGTGCGGGGGGCGCCTCAGCATCCTGGCCCTCTGGTTCGAGGGGGTGTCCCCCGTCCTCACGGCGACCCTGATCGGCATCCCGCCGTACGCCGCCCCGATCTCCTCGAGCGGCGCCAGCAGGTTCTTGTTGACGTCGTTGTTCAGGGCCCTGAGGGGGCTCACGTAGATGGCGTAGACGCCGTCCTCCAGCCCCTTCTCCTCGTGCGCGCGGAGCAGGCCGCTTATTATCGGGAGGAAGGCCGCCAGCGTCTTCCCGGACCCCGTCGGGGCGGCCACGAGCGTGTTGGAGCCGGCGGATATGGGCGGGATCGCCATCCTCTGGGGAGGGGTGAGGCCGCCGTAGCGCCCTTTGACCCACCTAGCGACCGCCGGGTGCAGAGCGGAGAGCGCCTCCCCCTCCTCCGCGTCCGCCGCATAAGTTATCAGGCCTGATCACCCCATGAAGCTCCCCAGGTCCGCTCCCTCGGACAGCGGGCGCGCGTCCAGCCCCTCCCTCCTGAGCGACCTCGCGAAGTCCTCCGAGAACCCGTGGTACGTCAGCGCCTCCTCGGCCCCGGTGGACAGCGCGAAGTCCAGGAGCTCCGAGTAGTCGGCGTGGTCGCTCAGCGCGAACCCCACGGCCCCCGGGAGGCGGACCCTGAGCGCCCACCCGCTGAACCACGCCACCCCGGCGCCGATCTCCTCCGCCACCCTCAGCAACCTCTCCCTCTGGCCGCTGGGCGCCACAACGACCGCCGGCCCCCTCAGCCCCAGGAGCTCCTCCGGCCTCCTGACCACGAGGTCGGGCTCGGGGAGGTCCACGCCGAACGCCCTGTACACGCGGCTGTACGCCTCCACGGACTCGAAGGACACGAGCGGCCTCCACCCCCTCACCAGGTACTGCAGGACCTGGGACTTGCCGAGCGGGTAGCCCAGGAGCAGGGCGGGCCTCCCCTCGTTGTACTGCTCCGCGAGGAACCTGGCCAGCCCGTCCAGAAGTACCTCGTTCGGCGGGAACCTGTATTGGGGCCTGCCGTACGTGCTCTCCACGATTATCGTCCCGCAGCTGACGCGCTCGGGCCCGGGCATGAACCCCCTGGGCCTCCCGGGGATATCGCCGGTGTAGTATATAGTGCCGTCCACCAGGAGGCCCGCGGCACCCAGAATGTGCCCGGTCGGGACGAGCGATACGCCGCTCCCCCCCTCCCTCGCGCGCCTCAGCTTGATCCCCCTGGCCTCGGCCAGGCGGACCGTCTCCTCGGTGGCCACGACCTCCGCGTCCCACCCGGCGCGCGGGAGGTGGTCCGAGTGCGCGTGGGAGACGAAGACGACGTCCGCGCGCACCTCGACCCTGGGGTCGAGCGCTATCCTCTTCCCTCCGACCTCCAGCAATATCCCGCCGCCCGGCAACGCCCGGGCCCTGACACCGGGCAAGGCCTCCACCCGGCCGGGGCCGATCCGGCCCCGCATCTTTTAAAAGGGTTTCCGGCCGATTTCACCCGATAGGGATCCGGGCGCGGGGGTTCGCGCCGAATCGTTCGACCCCCATTCCACCGTAACCCGGCGGGCGCGATGCCTCCCGGGAGTCGTTTATTTAGCGGCGCCTCCCATCTAACCGCGATATGAAGGTGACCATAGGGCTCGTGGGGAAGACGAACGCGGGGAAGACCACGTTCTTCAACGCGGCCACGCTGGGGAACGCGGAGGTCTCCACGTACCCCTTCACCACCAAGCGCGAGAACGTCGGCACGGCGTACGTGGTCACGCCCTGCGTCCACAAGGAGTTCGGGGTCGTGTGCAACCCGAGGAACTCCATATGCAGGGACGGCTGGAGGTGGATACCCATAGAGCTGGTGGACCTGCCCGGCCTCATAAAGGGGGCGC